>JBEHWP010000317.1:0-7192 GCA_040217665.1 Vulcanimicrobiota bacterium | reverse complement strand
ATCCCTGTTATACTTATTACGGTACGTATTTATAAGCTTATCTTTTTCTTCATTGTTTTTACAGGACGAAAGGGCTTTATATATGGCATCTCTGTCGGTACCGGCACCTTTCATGGCCATATAAAGATCATCTGCCGGTTCCGTCTTTCCTTTCTCAAGCAGTATCCGGGCACGGAGCAGATCATTGCCTCCCAGTTCTTCTTCGAGGAGTTTCTTTATAGAAGGGTCTTTCTGTAACTCTTTTCTTTCTTCGGGAGTGGCTTTTTCAAGGGCTTCAAATATGTCTTTCTCTATTGTTCCCGCTCCTTTAGATGCCTGTTCTATCTTTGTCCTGGCAGGGAGTTTACCTTTCTCCATTATGAGATTTACATTGGACATCTCACGGGCATCCAGGTTTTTAGCGAAAATTTCCTTTATTTCAGGATCATTCATCAATTTTTTTCTCTCTTCAGGAGTGGCTTTTTCTAAAGCTTCGTAAATCTTCTTTTCATCTTCACCCGTGAAGGATATTGAATTTTTTATCTTTATTTTTGCCGAAACTTTACCTTCTTTTATTATCTTATTCAGTTTTTCTCTGTCTTCCTTATTCAGTTCACTGTCAAACAGTTTGTTCAATTCAGGATCATTTTTAAGAGATCCTATTTCTTCAGGCGATGCCTTATCAAGGGCCTCATAAAAGGAATTTTTATCTGTGCCCCATCCTGCCATAGAGCTTTTCAGTTTATCTTTCAGAGGCACTTCGCCAGACTGATTACTGTTAAGATAACCCATAGCCTGTGCGTAATCTTTATCATTTAATTCTCCCCGGAGTTTTTTCATCATATCTTTATTATTTAAAATCTCCTGTCTTGTTTCAGGAGACGCTTCCTGAAGGGTATCGAAAATGGCCTCTTTATCTGCACCCCACCGGTCCATGGCAATATTAAGTTTTGTATTACTGTCCAGATTGTCTTTCTTTGAATCTTTCAGAACAGTCTCTATATCCTGTTCATTTAACCCTGATTTTGCAAGTTTCTCTCTTAAATCTTTCTCGCTGAATTCTTTATTTAAAAGGTCTTTTTCTATGAGTTTAACTTTATCGGGAGGTATATTACTTTTTAATTTTTCACCGTTCAATTCATAACATGGGCCTTTCTCAAGAAGAGCCTGAGCTTTTTCCAGATTTGCTCCGCCAAGCTGTTCTTTCAGGTCGCAGGGAAGATCTTTACCGTATTTCTTTTTGTAATCCTCTATAATTGCCTTTCTTTCTGCATCTGATTTGCCTTCAAGGGTTTTAAAGATTAAATTTGCATTGGCTCCCGTACCTGCCATGGCACGGTGGAGTTTTTCTGCATCTGTTTCCTTTCCCTGTGTCATATAGGATTTTGCAATGGCTCTGTTTGAAGGTGAGGTGATTAAAAGGATATCAATGGTCTTTTCAAGATCTTTTCCAGTGGCCTTTTTATAAGCATCTTTATAGGCTTTTATCTCTTCAGGGGATTTGCCGTAAAGAGTGTCTAAAAGGGCTTTAGTTTCATAACTCTTTGGAGGAGGAGGGACTGACATAAGGGCTTTTATATCGAGCTCTATTTTCGATGCAGTAAATTCCCCTTTTCTTTTAATAAGATCTGCCTCCCTCTCTTTCGGGTCTTTTATATTCATATCTGCCTGAGGTTCTCCCTTCATAAGGAGTTTTATCTTCTCCTTCTCAATCGGACTCATTAAAAGGGTTTTATTCAGGTCTTCATCCAATTCGGTTCCACAGGTCTTTTTATATTCTTCTTTTATAGCTTTTATCTCGTCAGGGCTTTTCCCGTCAAGGATTTTTACTATATCACCCTTTCTTATACTCCAGCTATCCAGAGACTGTTTTATATTATCTGCCTGTGAAAATTTACCCTTCTCGAGAAGGGCTTTAGCCTTATCCAGGTCTCCCCCCTTTAATTCACTTTTTATTGCTTCTTCAAGCTCTTTTCCGTATTTTGCTTTATAGTTCTCCTTCAGAGATTTTAATTCTTCGAGAGACTTTCCCTTCAGGACATTGTATATGGCTTCTTTATTCGCTCCCCATCCTGCCATGGCATTATTTAAAACCTCTGATTCTTTTCCCGGGTCATATGTTGTCTGAGGCGCTTTTTCCTCCACACGTTTATCTTTACTCTCAGTCTTTGACACATCTGTAGAGGAAGAGGGAACAGTTGTTTTATCTGGAATAACACTTTTATCTGTGGAAGATTTCTTATCTGCTGTCTTCGAGCTCTTATCGTCAGCGGAATCTTTAACACTCTTATATTCCACGGTTTTTTCTTTATGAATTTTACTTCCGTCAGGTCTTTCTTCATCAGATACTATTACCTTTTTCCCCGCGGAATCTGTTATTTCCTTTGATTTAATTACCGTACCATCTGATTTCGTAGTTACAGATTCCCTTTCACTTATACCTCCGTCTTTCATGGTAAGTTTGCTGTACTCTTTATTGCCCAGTCCGTCATCTCTTTCATACACTTTGGTTTCACTGCCGTCTTCATTATGTATATAGGTAGAGGAAGATTTATCTTTTATAATATGTCCGTTTCTATCTTTTCTCTCTGTTTCTTCACTTTCTTTCACATCAGGCTTTACAGTAGATCTTTCGAAGACTTTAAAGGTTTTAGTGCCGTCAGGATTTTTCACATCCTCTTTAACAGTGGTTTTTCCCCGGGTAAACTTATGTTTTATTTCATCCCTTTCCTGTCTGGTTCTCTCTCTGTCACCGGGAGGAGGAGGTTCATTCTTTTTTTCATAAACCTTCTCATCTGTACTGCCATCAGACTTTACCTTGCTGTCTGTTATTATTTCATTCCCTTTTGAATCTTGTTCCACTGAATGTTCGGTAAAATTACCGTCATTATCTCTGTTCAAAAGCGAAGATTTACTCGATGTGGTTTTCCCTGATTTATCTTTCTCTTCCCTGAGTTCATATAAAGAATAATCACCTTCCTGAGCATCGGTTTTCTTTCTCGTACTTATCCTGGTTTCAGTTCCGTCGGGATTCTTTATAGTTCTCTCTCTATCGGAACCTTTATCTAAAAATTTCTGTCTCTTTTTCCATTCATTTCGGAGTTCTTCATGCTTATTCTGAAATTCTTTCACAGTGCCTTCTGTTAACTTCTCCTCACCTTTTTTCTCCGATGGGGCTACATTATCTTTTACCTCTGCAGCAGTCATTACGAAGAGATTATCAAGGAGCTTTTTCGTATCTTCAGGCACTTCAAGGGCTGCTTTATTTATAACGGAATAGGGATCTGTCTGTTCATCTGTTTTACCGCAGGGCATATTATCGCCGCAGGAGGACAGTTTATCAATGGCGCTTTTTGCCACCCTGAGAGCATCACGGGAAACCGACAGAATCGATGTAATAAGGTTTTTTCTCTCTTTATCTTTATCTAATTTTTCAGGTTTTTCTTCTTTTTTAAGAGAATCTTTTCCCGACATAGATCGGAGGCTGGAGACATTATCAAAAAATTCTTCTTTCTTATCACTTTTTGTTTCTTTTTCATATTTATCTTCAGTTGATATCTTATCCGGCGTAGCAGAGGGTTTCTCTGCTGTTACAGGAGTACCGGTTTTTTTAGCTTCTGGCGAAGGTTTCTGAGAAGCAGGTTTTGTCCCGGCAGAAGAAGCTGCAGAAGTAGTTTTATTTTCTATTTTCATATATATTATCCCCTTTCTCTCGAGGTTATATAAATATATTTTACAGGTAATGTATTTAGCATAGATAATACATATCTGCTCCCGTTACGCGTCACGCGTCACCTGGCACGATTCTTATTAATACTATGGAGGAGTTTTTCCGTATTATTATTTATTCTCTCACAGAGAATTTCTGACACGTTAAGGCTTAAATCGGGATACACTTCCATCATATATTGAATATAATAGTCAGAATCTTCCTTATCTCTCAATTTATCGACTACTCACTACTCACTATTTTCCCGCAGAGAGTTCCAAACCATGAAGCAAGCCTGTAATCCAGTATATACTGAATTGTTTCTCTATGCCATGGCAGGAGGGTTTTACCGCCCATATAATGCACTCCGTCCGTATCCAGACCGGCATTTGACGTAATGAACAACGGTTCATTGAAGAGTTTTTCCAGAAGTTTCCTGTCATTTTTACTCAATATCTGCCTCTTTAATCCGTACCCCGGGTGATTTCTGTCTCTGTTTTCCCTTGTTTCCCTGCAGGCATCGTAGAATTTAAATTCTCCCTTATTTCCGTCACATGTTATTTCCACAGAAAGACGTCCAGGAAGCCTTTCTCCGGAGTCACTTATAATTTCTTCATACAATTGAATTAACATAATCTGCCTCCTACCATTTCACATTACCCTTACTATCGGCTAAATATTTATCCATTATAAATTTATACTGTTTCCAGTAAGGACTATCTTTAAGATTTTCAGCGAAAGTTTTTTCATTAAAATCAGCACCGAGTTTTATCTTTTTCCTCATAACTTCTCTGAAGGTTTCTGCAGCACTTATCCAGGGAAGTGCTGCCTTTTTAGCATAAGGTGTAATACTGTGGGCAATTTCCTCCTGAAAAGGAGAGTTTTCTGTTTCAGACAGAAATCTGTATTTATTTCTGTCAGGACTCATATTAAAATCTACAAGATGAAAGATCATCTGATAGAGAACATCACCATATTTTTCTTTTGAAAGCTCTGTGAGTTTACTATGAAGATCTTTATATGTTTCCTTTTCGGAAGGACTCATCTTATTATATTTCTCTTCAAATTCCTTCAGTTCTTTAGAGAGATTGGCGGAATTTAAAATGATCTGTCCTTTTTCCGGGTCACAGAGTCCCACCGTATCGGGGAAAATCTGTCCCGACTGAGTCTTATAGGTAAATTCGCTTGCATAAATACCTTCTATACCACCCATTCTTTCCCCGAGACCGCCGGGGAAGCCTTTACTCATGTCCATATAAAAAAATCCTTTCTTATTAATCTTCTTTGACTATTTTCGCCATAATATTGCCACAAAGGCATCAGGAATTTTGAACGTAATCAAGCCAATTTGACGGCCAGGAGATCTCTTACCGTCTTCATTTATCATCCATTCATACAAATTAACCTGCATAATTTATTTCCTTTATCGCCTTCCTGCTATTTTTATTTAATCTTCCACTATTTCACCACAAATAGAAGCACATAGAGAAGCAGGAAGCTCATATTTCAGGATATACTCCAGGTTTTCACGACACCATTGCATTAAACTTTTTCCATCAGAATGATGAACTGTTCTATCTTCATTCCATCCACCGTCTGTTGTAATATATATAGAGCTATTAAGCATTCTGGAGAAATGTTTCTTATCAAAATCATCGAATATTGCCATAGTTGTGCCATAGAGAGGGTGATGTTTACACCTTACAATACTTACTTCTTTACAGGTGTCATAATATTCAACTTTACCGGGAGTTCCATCACCCTTACACATAATTTTTCCTATAATACGACCGGGAGACCTTGAATTATTCTCATTTATAACAACTTCATATAAATTAATTACCATAATTACCAGGTCTGCAGGAATATTGGCAGGTTTCTCCTTTACTCATTTCATGATAACAGCAATTTCATATAATCCTCTGTTTAGTCCTCAACAATCTTTCCCACAAGATTACCACAAATAGAAGCAGGGAGTTTATATGTAATCACATATTCAATAGTTTCCCTATACCATGGCTCTAAAAATTTACCGCCAGTATAATGCATAGTTCCTTCCTTATCCAGCCAGCCTCCATCTGTTGTTATATATATAGCCTCATTAAATAAACTATTAAGACGACTCTTACTATATTGATCACATATTAGATAATGTATTGTATAACCCTCATGAGTCACATCTCTAACGTCCCATCTCTCATTACAGACATCCTCGAATAATATAATCTCGCCAGGAGTGCCGTCACCTTTTCAACTGTCGTATCATCAACTTTCTTCACAGAACGTTCTTCCGTAACAGGTTTTTCAGGAGTCTTCACACTGCTCTTATGTTCCAGAACAGATTTTATATCTTCATCCTTCAACCCGGCCTCTTTTAGCTTCTGTGTCAGTTCAGTCTCGCTGTGGCTTCCTTCCGAAAGTATTTCATGTGCCTTACTGAATTTCTCAGGGTCTTTAAGTTTTACCTCAAGGCCATCAAGGGTATCTGCCTTTACCCCTGGCTTAAGCTTGCCAAGAACGTCTCCAGCAGCTTTAAATCCCGTTCCCATAGCAACACTCGTGGCAAGTCCGACTCCTCCCTGCACTGCTCCAGACTCTCCTACCTTGAGGAGTCCTTCCCCTATACCGTCAGACCAGGTACCTTCGTCCATAGCAGTAGTAAGTCCCTCCTGAACACCTGACGTAACAGCATCTGTTATGGCATCTTTCACAATCTCCTGAACCGCTTTATTTTCCACAAAAGAAGTCACACCTTCTATGGTGCCTTTACTTAAAGCCTTCGCTATCACAGGGTTTTTCATAATAGTACTCATTACTGTCGCTCTCTGACCGGCAGAAAGTGTGGCAAATTTATCCATTAAAGGGCCTCCTGCAGCATTTAAAGCACCTTCAACGGCACCTGTCGTAAAATCAGTGAGAGCCTGAGTGCTGTTCAGATCATAACTGTTTCCTTTTACAATTTTGTTTATTGCTACCTTTGTTGTGGCACAGGTAATGGCTGAACCTATGATAAGAGGAACTGCCACTGATCCCACTCCGCCAGTGGCCAGTGTTACAACTGCAGAAGTAGCCACTGCGGCAGTAATTGATGCAGCAGTAGAAAGGCGGTCTGCAACTTTGTTCTTTGCTTCTTCATAATCATCTATATTAACTTTTACGTTATTTTCAACTTTATCCAGTTTCTCTAAAAGTTTTGCGTCAGGTTTTCCTCCCTGTTTTTCTATCTTTTCCACCTGTTTGTAAGTATGTATCAATTCCCTTTCCGAATCATCTACATTATGGCCTTCCTCTGAAAAAGCATCCATTATAACATTACTGTATTCTGTCCATAGATCTCCGCTGTTTCTTCCCCTTGACAGCTTTTCTGTCATCTGTTCCTTTCTTTCTTCAAGATTTTTCGGTTCTTTCTGCAGCATATCAAAGGCTTTATAGTAGTCCGAACCGGCCAGTTCCTCTTTAAGATCTGCCTGTAAATCCCTGTTATACTTATTACGGTACGTATTT
>JBEHWP010000316.1:0-7201 GCA_040217665.1 Vulcanimicrobiota bacterium | reverse complement strand
TCTAAAGTCTGTTATGTTTATCTTCCAGTGGAATCTCTGAAAAATCCTGTGACTCAAATGGGGCTGATTGTAAGTTTTGACCAGACAGTTCCTTCCGGCTATATGCCTGTTGCCCAGGTAGATGTATATGTCGATAACAGTTCTACCGCTATGGAAACTGATTCTTCAGGCCGTTTTGTGTTGAGTAATCTATCTATAGGTTTTCATATAATACGCCTGAAATATATGAGCTATCAATCTGCCGAATATGCTGTTATAGTATCGGTAGAAGATACGTTAAATAAAATTCCTGTAACAAATTTTAAAATTGTTCCTCAGGGCAATCTGACTTTATATCTTCAGGGCGAATTTGTGAGTTATCAGCTTGATACATATGCAGATAATATATTTGGTAATATTATCCGTCCGGAAACAATGTGGATTGTTGATGACAGTACAAATGCTTTTATTCTGGATAGCGGTATGTTTTTTGCTAAAAAAGCAGGAACTTACAATATTACTGCTATTGCTAAAGATGATGAAACACTATTTGATAAGTTAACCATAAGGGTGGAAAATAAGATTATAACTGTGACAGGTACCGTAAAAGACGGAAACGATAATCCTGTATCAGGTGCTTATGTCAGTTGTTACAATCAATTTACCATTACAGATGGTTCCGGCCAGTATAAACTTTATATTCCTTATAATTATATACTTACTCTGACCGCTACAACAGCAGACGGCGGGTATGGCACTGCCGATGTGTCAGTTGGAGACAATGATTTTACTGTAGAATTAGATATACCCATTGCCTATCCTGCCTATGATTATGTTTTTGTTACAAAATGGGGAGGTGCCGGAAGTGAAAGCGGCCAGCTCAATGAACCTCATGGTATAACTTCTTCCGGTGACGGCATTATTTATATTGCAGATAGCCTTAATCACAGGATACAGAAGTTTAGCTCATCCGGAACTTATATTAATAAATGGGGCAGTCTCGGAACTGGAAATAAAGAATTTAATTATCCCTGGGATGTAGCAATAGATTCAAATAATAATATTTATGTTTCCGACAGCAGCAATCACAGAATAGAGAAATTTACATCAAAAGGAGACTATCTCGGAAAATGGGGAACTGAGGGCACAGGTGACGGACAGCTTTATTATCCGAAAGGTATTGTCTTTGATAAATCCGGTAATATTTATATAACAGACAATAATCATCGTGTCCAGAAATTTACTTCTTCCGGCACATTTATTACAAAATGGGGAGGCCAGGGAAGCGGCGACGGTAATTTTGATGCCCCTGACGGTATTGCAATAGATGGTTCCGGCTATATTTATGTCACAGACTCCGGTAATAACAGAATTCAAAAATTTGATAGTTCCGGTAAATTTATAACTAAATGGGGAGGTTTCGGCACAGGTGACGGACAGTTTGAATATCCTCTCGATATTTCGGCAGACACTTCCAATAATATATATGTAACAGATAAAGATAACGGACGTATACAAAAATTTTCTTCTACAGGTATATTTATTGCCAAATGGGGTAGTGTCGGAACCGGTGACGGTAATTTTATTGAACCATCCGGTATTACTGTAGATACTTCCGGTAATGTCTATGTCTGTGACAGTGAAAATGACATAGTTCAGGTTTTTGCACCTGAAGAAAACAGAGATTTTTGAGATTTTTGGGAGTAACAGGATGAGAAATAATTATTTGCAGAAAGGAATAATTTTATGAAGTGTTTAACTGGTAGAAAATATAATGTTTTTTTCATGATTATTTATCTTATAGCAGGTTTTTTGATTCTGTCAGGGTGCGGTGGCAGTGAAACTGTTGTAAACCCTGTCGTCCCCACTTCCACGCCATCTGTAACAGCTACTCCCACTGTAACTCCTCCCTGGTCTGTAAATCTTACCGATGTCCAATCTGCCATAACAAAAGATCCCAATTCTAAATGGATAGCAGGCAATACGTCTGTAACGGAAAACTATACGGAAGAAGAAGCTAAAGTCCTCTGCAGCCTTATTCCGGAAGAAAATAGTTCCGGTAAAAGTAATTATATGCCTTCAGATAAAACTCTTCCGGGAGCTTTTTCCTGGAAAAATTATAAGGGCAGTAACTGGATGACATCTGTCCGCGATCAGGGACCTTATGGTACCGGCGTTGCCTTCACTTCAACCGGTGCTCTTGAGGTTATGATGAGGATTTCCAGAGATGATGCAACTCTTGATACAGATCTGTCGGAATGGTATCTCTGGTGGAACGGGACAGGAGGAAAGAATCCTGTGCCGGGAAAATGGTATCTTGATGTTCCCGGTCTATTTCTTACTCTTACAGGAACAGTAAGTGAAAGTGACTGTCCTTATTCACAGATACCTGATTATAACGAGCCCAATCAGTATATTACTTATTACAGAGCTACTGAATACCAGTATGTATCAGGTAAAGATTCTATTAAAGAAGCAATACTTACAGGGCCTGTTGCAGGAGGAATGAAGGTATATGCTGATTTTTGTTATTATAAAAAAGGCATCTATAAGTATCTTACCGGTAATTATCTCGGAGATCAGGCAATTTTATTGATTGGATGGGATGACAGCCAGAACTGCTGGATAGCAAAAAATTCCTGGTCTTCTGACTGGGGAGACGACGGTTATTTCTGGATAGATTATGACGGCATAAGAAATTACGGTTATCTATATAAAGGAGTAACTGTAGTGGAGCCGGTTCTGGAGAAGTGATTAATAAGCAGTGTCAGGTGTTGGGTATCGGGTTAAAATATTAAAAACCCATCACCCATAACCCGGCACCTACCCCACTTATTTTATAAAGAAAAATACTACTCCCATTATAATATACACTCCCAGTAACTGAGCTCCTTCAAACCAGTTAAATTCACCGTCTCCTGCCATAAAGCTCACTGTATAAACCGAACCGAATATGGCAAGTATTTCAAAGGGGCTGAATAATAAATCCATTGCAGGTTTGCCGTTAATCTGGCTGAATATGAGACTTAAAAACACAAGAACAGGAGCCACAAAGAGAGCTATCTGTGTACTTGAACTGAGGGAGACATTTAATGAAAGATCTATTTTGTTTTTCATTGCCATCATAACTGCCACACCATGTTCTGCTGCATTGCCTATAATAGCCACTATGATTACACCTATGAAAATTTCACTCCATCCCAGGCTTTTTACTACCTCTTCCAGAGAACCTATAAGAAATTCACTTTCAAGGGCTACGCCCAGAGTGGCAATAATCAGTATAGTCATAGCTTTTTTCTGGCTCCATTCCGCTTCTTCCACTTCATCTTTACTGTGGAAAATGTCTTTATGTGTATGGAGAGAAAATACAAGCCCCGCTACATATATAATAATGAGAACTGCTGCCACACCTATGCTCAGTTCTTCTATGATGAAAATATCCTGTTTTCCTGTGTGACCTGTATAGTAATATACTGCCGGAACAAGGAGTCCGAGGATGGCAAGCATGAGCATGCTGGAATTCATACTGGACATCTGTGTGTTAAATTGCATTCTTTTATATTTTATTCCCCCTGCCAGCATACTCAATCCCAGAACAAGAAGGAGGTTACCTATAATCGACCCTGTGAGGGAAGCTTTTACTACATCGAAATAGCCTCTGTAAAGTGCCATGGCGGCAATAATAAGTTCCGTAGCATTTCCAAAGGTCGCATTCATAAGCCCCCCTATGGCTGGCCCTTTGGTAATGGCAATTTCTTCTGTAGCTTTACCGAGTAATCCTGCCAGAGGTATTATGGCAACAGCAGCAATAAAAAATATAGCTACTCCCCCTCCTATATGGGTAATTTCAAATATAATACTGATAATTACCATTACTATTGATGCATAGATCATGATTGTATCGCTTTTCATCTTTTTAAAACACTCCTTTTCTTATGATTCCAGGCATATATTTATATATTTTTCGATATTATAAGCTTCATCCATGTCAGGCTCGAGTTTTTTCAATTTTCCGAAATATTCTAGGGCTTCCATGAATTTCCCTGCTTCAATAGAAAATAGTCCAAGTGTATAAAGAGCTTTTTTATGGTTCGGTGCCGCCCTCAATGCTCTTTTTATACTGGTTATTCCATAATCGATACAGCCTGTTTCATAGAATTTGAGTCCCAGGAGATAATAGGATTGAAACTGTGTCGGGTCAAGGGATATACTTTTTATAAGAGCTTCAATTGCTTCGTCTTTCATATTCAGACAGGAATATTTTTTTGCAAGATGATAATAAAGAGGTGCAAAATAAGGATTTTTTTTTATTGAGTCAAGGTATTCTTCTATAGAAGATCTGATTGTGACTTCAGGAACATAGGCCAGGTTATTTATATATGCTTCTTTTTCATATTGTGGTAATATATTCATATATTCACCTGTAAGAGATATGAATTCTTTATGAAAGGGAATTTTATCTATACTCTTTATATCATAATGTTCAAAATTGTTCAGGTATACACAGGCTGAATAGAGGTGTTCCGGTTTTTCTACAAAGTGGCCGAAGATTCTGCAAAATCTTGGTCTTAAAGAATATACTCTGCATATTCTTTTTTCTATATCACAGTAAGGACAGAGAGTTTTTTTATTATATTCTTTCCACGATATGGAAACATCATCAGAACATGAGAAATAATTTATATAATCTATTTCAAGGGGAGTAATATGGAGTTCGGATATATCCAGACAGCAATCCATACAGAACCTGCAGTGTCTGGATTTATCCTTTAAAACTGTGTCTATTTTAGTGTAAATGTCTTTTAATTTATAAAAAAATTCTTGTTTCATTTTATGTAAATTCAAATTTTTTTAAGAAAATCCTTCCTTTAAAAATGAAACTGCGTGCCGTAAAAAAAACACTATCTTCTTGAAGTGAGTAACTCATTCTGTTATAATTATATGTAATAGCCTGAACAGTAGCCGGAAATAAATGAATAGAATCCTCGCGTCACGCGTCACGCGTCACGCGCCACTATTAAATATTTAAGGAGGGTGTTTCATGGTAAAAATAGTTGATTTCTTAAAAGGTGCCGTAGTTGTAGATGAATTAGAAAGAGATTTTGTCGAAAAAGAACTGTTGCAGCACATTGCTGTAGAGTATGAAGATGATATACCTGAGACTTTCTGGCTTTCCAGTGATGCTATGGAAGAAATTCAAAGTGAAGAAATTAAAGATGAGAAACTGAAACATGTTATTACAAAACTTTCAGAATATGTGGTAAATAATAGTGAATTTATTGATGCCGATGACGATAACAGTGAAGATGTAAATGAAAAAGGCTGTTATCTTGCGTTTCAGTTTATTAAAAAAGATCCTGAATTTAAACTTACAGGATATATAAGTAAAGATGATACCCCTGTAATGGGATTGATGGTCAAGTTATATGATAAAGATTCCATGGAAGATTTCCTCGGTCTGGCCTTTACGGATAAAGAAGGATATTACGAAATAGCCTTTAATTACGAAGACTTTGTAAATTACCTGGATTCTAATGCCATACCGGAATTATTTATGGTAATATCGGAAATTGACAGAAAAACAGGAGATTTCAACAGTCTTAAAGAATTTGAATTGCCGGAGCCCGATGAGAACAGAGCAATCTCTTTTGATGCAAATATATAACATCGTAATGTGCGATACGTAATGCGTGATGTGTTGAAAAACTTCACGCATTACGTATCATATTATTTAAAAACTTCATCAAGCCAGTCAAATACAACCTGTTTCATAAGACTTCGATTCATATTTATACAGTGTTCCGAAGCTCCTTCATTGAGAGGAGTTACGACAAATTTTTTCTCCGGATTTGGCAGACCGTCCATACACTCCTTCTGCTGTTTCTTTGTTTCTTCATTGACATATTCACCTTCCCCAATCAGATCAAGGAAAGGACATGTCACCTTTGACGGATCAAATTGAAATTTCTCATTTTTTCCAACCTGGCCTTTAATATCTGAAGGGTCAAGTCCCCAGCGCCATGTAACGACAGATATAATATTATGTTTGAATGGCGGCCATTTATCTATCTGTTCCTGTGTGTCTGTGGCAAAGGGCATTTGCTTGAACATACGGTAATTGTCGACTACTGCGGCACTTACAACCACTGCTTTTATGCGCCTGTCAAACATTGCTGCACGGGGAACAAAATATCCTCCGTTACTGATTCCGAATACTGCCACTTTCTCCTGATCTACTTCAGGACGGTTGCATACATAATCCAGAACTGCCTTCATGGGGACTTCAGTATCATATCTGAAGAAATGTTTTTCCATAGGAAGCATACCCTGGCCCGGGAGATCGACTGTGAGAAAATTATAACCTCTTTTAACAGTTTCTTCTCCTATGTAAAAATAATTGTCTTCTGCAAAGGTTTCTCCTCCGCCGATCATAACTAACGTTTTACATTTATTGCCAGTTTTATCCGCTTTCATATAATATCCCGGCAATACCGTATTTTCAAAAGGAATTTCAACATATTCCAGAGGCGGGTCAAACAGTTTTCCTGCAGTCTGCAGGCAGAAACGGGCTCTGTCTGCAAGAGGCTTGAATTTCGGATTATCAGGCATCATTGAAACAATAGCTGCCCTGTAACAGACACATGCTCTCCTGTAGGCGTCTCTTGCACTTATATTATGGCCTCCTTCAAGGGATTTTTTTGCCCTCTCTTCAATTCTGCTAGCCATCTTTTCCCATTCTTCATGCCAGCTGTTCGGATCTCCGTCTTTTATCCTCCCTGCCACATACATGGCCTCACCGACTTCACACCCGCCGCCTGAAATGTTTCCCAGAACCCAGCCAAACCAGAAGTCCATTTCATCATCATTGAAATGAACCTTTACGTAAGATCTGTGAGCATCGTAATTCTCCTGCTGTTCCGATAAATTATTATGATCTGTAATACTGTTTGCCCTTTCCTCTGTATAGCCGGCACCGGCGCACATCAGCACACATATTATTACGACAACCCAGACCGATTTCCATGCTTCCCCTTTAATTTTCATTTTTGTATCTTCCTTTCTTCCTGTGAATAAAATATTAATAAACATTAATACTTATAAAGTTCCCTATGAACCAGTATTTAACATTTGAATCCACATAGCTCTTGAAACTATATTCCGAGTGTTCTTTCATAAGATATTTCCTTATATGTTTTTCATAGCAAAATTATACCTTAAATCT
>JBEHWP010000315.1:0-7212 GCA_040217665.1 Vulcanimicrobiota bacterium | reverse complement strand
TATAATATCGGTACAGCTGTATGCCATCAAATAAATGAAAGAACTTATCACTTTGACGGTCATGCTCTTATGGTATGCGCCAGAGACACGGGCACTTATACAGGTTTTATTATATCCCTGCTCTACTGGATTGTAATAAATAAAAAAATAAAAGGTGGCATGCCGCCCCCCTATGGTTTGCTAACTGCATCACTATTCATAGGAACACTTGTACTGGACGGAGGAACATCTTATTTGCATATAAGAGAAACTAACAATCAGATAAGATTACTGACAGGTCTTCTTGCAGGTTCAGGGGCATCCATATTAATAGGTCCATGTGTATTTTCTCTCCTTTACAGATACAGCTCAGATGAAATATTTACAAAAAACAAAAGAGTTTTTTTTATCTGGATAATAATGATCATATTGCTCTTTTTTATAATAAGAACAGAATATGGCCCTCTCTATTATATACTTACCATATGCATCACATCAGGTATTATAACGATGTTTGTCATGGTAAACTCTGTTTTGCTCTATCTTGTACGACCATGGAATAAAAAAACCATAAAAGACTGGAAAAGTTTCCTCTATTTCTGTCTTCCCGCCCTGTTACTGACAGCAGTTGAATTATATACTTCCTTCAGAATTCACATATATGTTAAAAATCTTGGTATTATTTAGAGGTCTACTCGGTATTTACTCCTACCATGGCGAAGATATAAGCAAAAAAGAGGTACAGATAAAAGATAGCCAGGGGAAATATAAAGATAAATATTCCGAGAACAGCTACTGCCACACATAAAAATACAATAAGAGCCATAAAATAATTTTCTATATTATCACATATTTTTCCGGCTACCTGGGGCAGATTAATTGCTTCCATAATATCCAGACTGTCGGCATAAAATGCGAGAGCCATTGGAAGTACTATAAGGGCCAGAAAAAACATAAGGAAACCAAGAAGAGCAACCATAAGGGATAATATACCTGTAAATGAAATGACTCCCATGGAAGAAATAATATAATAACCTCCTCCTGTCAGGAGATAACCGGTTAATATCAATAAAAACGGAAGAAACATATAGATTATTACAATAAAAAGACCTATCATTCCCTGGGAAAATATATCCATCATATCATCCCATTCAGGTGGTTCCCTGTCTTCTCCATGAAGTATTTTTCTATAAGCCCTTATAAAATAACCGAAAATCAGAGGTAATATAAGAGAACAGGCACATCCTATAAGAAGTCTCTTTCGCAGATCTTTTCCTTTAAAAGGATAAGAAAAAGCCGTAATGTAATCAAGTTTCATAATATTACCCCCCCCGGTATCAGTTATCACTTTTCACTGCTCACTGGTCACTGAAAAATCCCTTTATACCACATAGTAAAAGCACCCTTAATTTGGCCTTTATATAAATAATAATAACCAAGCTCCCAGTATGCAGATTTAAAAGAAGGATCTATATATATAACTTCTTCCAGATTTTTTATAGCTTTATCAAGGTCACCTTTAGAATAGTAAGCCTGAGAAAGATTATAAAGAATGAGCTTATCTCCTGCATTAATCTTTATGGCTTCTTCCCAGCACATTATGGCAGATGAAGAGTCTTTAAGTTTATAATAAGATGTGCCGAGATTGCATAAAATTTTGTAATTGCCGGGGCTCAGGTCGAGAGCTTTTTGATAAGCATTTATGGCATTTATATAATCTTTCTCCATGCTGTATATATTGCCAAGATTGTAGTAAGCATCACTGTAGGAACTATTTAATGCTACAGCTTTATTTAAATACTGAATAGCTTCTCCGGTTTTTCCGCAGTTGGCAAGAGTAATGGCAAGATTGTTATATACAAGATAATTCTCAGGATTAATACGAATAGTCTCCTTGAATTCTTCGGCAGCCTTATCCATAAGATTAAAATGCTGGTAAACACAGCCGAGATTGCAATGAGCCTCTTCACTGTTCATATCCATAGAAAGAACCAGAAGATATTCATCTCTTGCATGTTCATACTGTCCCAGGGCAAGATAGGTATCTCCCAGTTTATTATGAAGTTTTACAGACGGCTCTCCATAACAGGTAATTGCATGTTTATATTCTATAATTGCTCTATCGTATTTTCCGAGGCTATAAAGAGATTCTGCCAGATAAAAATGACCCTTCCAGTCATCGGGGTTAACAGTCACCGCATGTTCAAATTCTTCAACGGCTTCCTCATAAAGGCCTTCCTTAAAAAAAGAAAGACCTTTATCCAGAAAACCAATCTTTTCATATGCACAGGCAGACAATGAAACCAGAAAAATCAAAGTAAAAATGACAGATAAAAAACATAATCTGCTATTTATCAGATCTATCCATACATTATGTCCCATAAGATTGTTCTTTTCATAAAGCATGACATGTGACTCAATTAACTCGTAAGCGTTCAGCGGTTAGTCATCAGCTAAAACCTTACAAAACCTGGCCATGTAAATAGTATGAACAATAGAATTCAACAACTATATAATTCTTATAAAAGCTAACTGCTGAATTTCTCTCGTTGAACGCTTACTTTAAATCATTAATTTGCAGTCGGCTCAGGATTACTCCCCGTCGGTGCAGGAACACTCTCCGTCGATGGACCTGTAGAACCCTGCTCTGGCTCAGAAACTTTTGTTTCTACCGGTTCAACGTGAATTGAATTTGCATCTATTACATTCTGTACAATGTTCATACTCTTAAGTTCATTCATAAACTCTTCCTGTTTTCCCATTTTCTGATATAAAGTTGCAAGCTGACTGTGGAGTTCAATAGAATTAGGATCCAGTGAGAGAGCTTTTTTGTAGTTTTCAACAGCTTTTTCGTTCTTACCCTGCATAGCATAGGTACCGCCAAGGCCGGCAAAGAGAAAAGGCCTGTTCGGATCCAGAGTAATAGCTTTTTCATATATTGCAACAGCATCATTATATCGTTTCTGTTTCAGATAAATCTCACCGAGAGCGGAATGAATCCTTACATCATCAGGCTGTTGTTTTAACATATAGTTAAATTCTTCTTCTGCCTTATCATATATATTTTCATTCATATAAGCTATGGCAAGAAATTGATGGGCATATAAATTGGTCGGACTGGTTTCAAGTATTTTCTTTAATTCAGGTATAGCTTCCTTTGCTTTTCCGCATTGTATGAGAAAAGATGCCAGATTGAAACGACTGTCAAGATTGTTGGGATCAAGGGAAACTATTTTATTCATACTTTCTAAAATCCTGTCATCATTATTTTTCAGAACATATTTTGTAAGAGACTGAATCTCTTCCTGTTTAAAATTTGCCTTTTTTAACTCTTCTAAAAACTGATCGACAGGATATTTTTTATCTTTCATACCTGTTAAAATAGCCAGTTTATCAGCAGAAACGATAGGTTTAATATCAATTAAATCTTTATCGGTGATTTCACACCACGATTGTTTGTTGTAAACTTCACATAATAATTGATAACTGCTGACATCATTTGGATCTTTACTCACTGCAGTCTGAGCTGCCTCAAGAGCTTTATCTATTTCATTTGTCGCCATATAAGCTCTTGCAAGCTGACGATAATTAAAATCACTCGGATCTTTGGCAACTTCTGCAAGACACCTTTCAAGATCTGCCTTTGCATCTTCAGGATCATTTGACTGAACCGGATCAGGTCTGACATTTTCCTCTGCATCAAATCCCATAAACCCGAAACCTACAGTACTTATAACAAGCATAAAAGCAACAAATCCCACTACAATCCAGCTTATAACAGGATATTTACTAAGTAAATTCTTAAAATCTTTTACCATTGTTAATTACACCTCTTAATATATATTTTATTGAATGTCTTCTATTAAAGGCATTCCTTCATTATCTGAAGGGTTCATATAAATATTATGACTTATATTTACAGTGGGAATAAACCCTCCTGCAATAGTTCCTTTATAACCTTCCTTTGATAAAGTGATAATATAATTACTGTTAGAATTAAAGGTAAAGGAGAAATTCCCATGATTATCACTTGTTACAGAATTACCATAACTGGAAGTCAACAGGGCTCCGGTAACAGGTTCTCCTGTTGTAAGGTTCATAACCTTCCCGGAGAGATTAACAGAAACAGTAACGGGATTTACACTGTTATCATCCCCGCATCCGGCCAGTAACATATTAAAAAAAAGAACAATTAAAACAGTTAACTTTCTCAATTACAATACACCTCCTTATTTCTTAAACACAATACCGGCGGATGTACGGTTTAACATATAATATCCTTTACCTGAGTCCATATTACCGGAATCATAGGCTAAAGGCATAAAGGTATCTTCAGACGTATCATAATAATAAATTGTCCCCAGTAACATTCCCTGAGCTTCTGCCGATGAAAGAGTCTGACCGTCTTCAAGTGTCACAGATGATATTCCCCACGTAAGTGTTAGATTGTAAGGATTTCCGACAGGTTTTAATCCGGCAGCACCCTGAAAGGATCTTGTAAAGGAAGAAGCTGTCTGAACAGTACCTTCCGCACTGGCCGTAACATTATCACTGGCTTTAGTCCAGTAAGCTTTTCCGGGCTCAAGCTGTGCCAGTTCAGAAAGGCTTATTTCTTTTGCAAGGCCTTTTTCTATCTTTCCTTTTATATCCTGAATATCTCCTCCTTCTACATAATAAAATGAACCGGAAAAGCCACTTACAGCAGTAACAGATTGAAACGGAAAAGACAGAAGATTCCATCCGGCCGATAAATTATAGGTAATTTTATTGCCGGAAATACCTCCTTCAGTAAGGGAACGATAGACATTTATTCTTTTACCACCGAGTTGCTCTAAATAATCGGCATAATTAACTATTTGATTGATAAGTTTCTCTCCCTTTAAAGAAGAATCTCTGGAAACTATAAGACCTGCAAGACCTGATACCAGAGGAGTTGAAAAAGACGTTCCTGTTCCGACATCATAAGTTTTTTTACCTGTCTGTGTTGTATATGGTATTGCACCGGTCTGAGAATGATTACCTTCCGGATAGGCACCGTAAACTTTATTTCCTGTAGCATATATGTCTACATCTGTACCGTAATTAGAAAAGGAAGATCTTTTACCATCCTGTTCTACAGAACCTACAGATATAACACCCGGTATATTTGCAGGGAAATCGGACCGGGAATAACCATTATTTCCTGCTGCTGCAATAACAACAATACCTTTATTTATTGCATCTGTTACAGCAGATGTAATGGATGGAAATTCATCCGGTTCACCCTGTACACCAAAACTCATATTTATTACACCTGCACCGTTTGCGGCAGCATAATTAATTGCTGATGTAACTGCAGATGTTGTAAATATAGCAGCAGAGCCGCTTTTAGGCTCATATCCGGCTCTGAGTGGCATAATCCTGCATGTCCAGCTCATACCTGCCACACCGATATTATTATTTCCAGCAGCCCCTGTCTGACTGGAAACAAAGGAGCCATGTCCTGCAAAATCATCGGGATTACCATCGGCAGGGTCGTCATCTTCACCTGTGTAAACAAGTGAAGGTGATACATCTACAAAATCCCATCCTCTGTAATCATCTATAAAACCATTATTATCATCATCAATGCCATTTCCGTTATGACCGTTCTGATCGGGAGCCCATATATCGGCATTATTCCAGGGATCTGCTGAATTAATCCACATATTTTTACTTAAATCAGAATGGTTCCAGTCCACTCCGCTATCCACTACAGCTATTACAGTTCCTTTATTACCTGTCTCAATACCCCATGCTTTCTGAACATTCATAGTAGAAAGATAATCCTTCTGTTGTGAATAATCCGGGTCATTGGGAACAGTTTCACTTGCATAAAGCAGATAATTTGGTTTTGCATAAAGAACCTCAGGAAAAGACACATAGGACTCTACAATATCTTTTACATTAATATCAGGAGAAAAAGTTATTTTATATAAATCATCTGTGGCAGTATTTATTCCGGCTCTATGAGGATATACAGGTTTCATGGATGTTACATGGATTTTCCTGTTCAAAGAATCCATTTTACTAAAACCGGTAATAAATAAACCTTCTTTCTTTGATAATTCTACAGGTACAGAGAATTTCACAAGAATCTCCCCGGGCATATAATCAATAGAATAGAGGGCATCAACATGACCCGGTAATAACAGTATAATAGATAAAATAACAATAAAAAAGGTAAGAAAAAAATAAAATTTAACCTTCAATTGCAAACAACCTTTCTTAATGATAGTGTTTTTTACGACAGGAGTTTCAAATTTTTCAATTCCTCTTCCACCGATTTTTTAACAGAAACATATTGAGCTGAATTACATAGACTGAGAGCTTTATTAAGCAGTTCTACAGCTTCTGTTTTTTTATCCTGAATAACATATATAATTCCCATAGTAGAAACAGGAAAAGGATTCTCAGGTATTATAAGTGAAACATCTTTTAATATATTAATAGCATTATCAAGCCTGCCGGATTCAATATATTTACGACTCAGTTCACAGACAGTAACACCGAGATTAAATCTTGCCGTACTATGAGTCGGTTCAAGCCTGAGAACTGATTTTAATTCTTCAACAGCCTTTTCAAAAAATCCCATTCTGGCATAGGCTATACCAAGATTATTCCTTACCCTGGCTTCACTGGTAGTTACCTTCATTGCTTTATTAAATTCTTCTATAGCACGTGGATAATCACCGTTATTAAAATAACTTTCACCTGAAAGCAAATAAGCTTTCTCTTCAGAACTCACAATATTTAACTCCCGCATTTTATTCTCTCAGTTTCAGCTATTAACTATCAGACCAATTTTCAATGCTGCTTATACTGAATATTACTTTATATTTATACAGGTAATCACAAAATCCTTCCTGTACTATAGATAAAACTTTTATATTGAGCTATAATTTAGTGAATAGTGAATAGTGAATAGTGAATAGCGGTTGTAATAACTGATATTGACGAAGAAAGGATCTTTGTAATAATGGAAATTATAAAAGACCATACAAAAAGTCTCTGCCCCGAGTGCTATAAAAAAATAGATGCCACAGTAGCTGCAGACGGCGATAGAGTAATTATGATAAAAACCTGTCAGACCCATGGAACATTCAGAGGGTTAGTAGAAAAAGATGTAGATTTTTATAAAAAGATTACCAGTGCAAACAAAGATGACAGTAATTTCAACAGATGCCTTATGATAAATATTACCCATGCCTGTAA
>JBEHWP010000314.1:0-7224 GCA_040217665.1 Vulcanimicrobiota bacterium | reverse complement strand
TGAATATTTATATGAAAATGATGAAGTCTTATGCTTCACTGTCTGTTAATTTTCATATTTGGTTGGTGACCGCTCCGGTCATGGCTGTTAGTGTATTTCATAATTTATTAGAATTTAGATAAGTCGTGATGCGTAATGGATAATGCGTAACGGGTTATATTTCTCTGCATCATGCATCACACATTACGAGGTTATAAATTATTTAGATATTTGTCTCTAAATAAAATTTTATCTAATACTTTATTTTACGCCATTAAAAATGAAAATTCCTATACTTTTAAGTATAAATTGTTATGAAAGTAACTATAACTTTCCATGAAAATACAAATAATGTCATATTTTAAAAATGTCATATATTTCACTGATACTATAACATAATTCTGCTTATATATATATAACTTTTGTAAATTCTTTCTGATTTATTTAGAAGGATTTTCTGCAATCAAATTGAAGTATATTTAATTAATAATTAAAGAATCATAAGGAGATCTTTATGGCAACCTATTGTCCTACATGTGGAACATCTAACCCTGATGATTCAAAAAAATGTCATATATGTGATACAGCTCTAACCAGATTTGCCAGTGATGGAGCTCTGGCATCAGGAACATTGATCCATTACAGATATCGCATTACAAAGCTCATTAAAGCAGGCGGAATGGGTGCAGTGTATCTTGCAAAAGATATAAAGAAAAACATAGTCAAAGCTGTAAAAGAATTATTCAAACAATTTTCACCTCAGGAAGAACAGTATGTAGTACAGCGTTTTAAAGAAGAAGCAGAAATTCTTGCAAGATTAAAACACCCTAATATGCCCCGCGTAAGTGATTATTTCCATGATTACGACAGATATTATATTGTCATGGATTATGTGCAGGGAGAAGATCTTGAGTCAGTTCTGGAGGCAGAGGGAGATCCCGGACTTCCGGAAGCAGATGTTGTAGATATCGCCATACAGGTATCAGGGGTACTGGATTATCTCCACAATCAAAACCCTCCCATTCTTTACAGAGATTTAAAACCTTCAAATATAATGCTTCAATATGAAGACGGCAGAGCCATGCTCATCGATTTCGGTCTTGCCAGAACTGTTCAGCCGGGAAGTGAAAGAGGGAAAACAGCCATCGGAACAGAAGGCTATTCTCCTCCGGAACAGTATATGGGAAACCCGGAAGTAAGAAGCGATATTTATGCACTTGGAGCTACAATGCATCATCTTTTAACAGGAGAATTTCCTGCTGTACCATTTCAATTCAGTTATGTAAGGGATTTAAATCCTGATATATCCGAAGAAATAGAAGCAATTGTAATGAAAGCCGTTGAAATAGAAGCAAAAGATAGATTTTCTTCTGCTAAAGAAATGCAGGAAGCTATACTTGAAGTCTATCCTGATGGAGTTAAAAGACTTGATTATCTTAAAACTATAAATCTGGAAGAAGAAGAACCTGTAGAAGAAAAGGAAACCATAAAGGTATCGCCCAGAGAAGACATAGTAGAATTTATAGAAGAAGAGGTTTCTCCAGCAGTTCCACAGCAAACTGCTGTTTCTATTAATAAAATATCGCCTGAAATCATACATCAACAGGCAGTTGAAAAACCTGTTCTACAGGTCGGGAAACCTGCTGCAGCGAAACCTGTTCTACAGGTCGGGAAACCTGCTGCAGCAAAACCTGCTCTACAGGTCGGGAAACCTGCTATTGAAAAATCGGGAATTCAACTCAAAGAAAATAAATTTATGTCTCTCATAAAACAACTTGAGAGTACCAATATTTCAGAAAGAATAAATGCCATAGAAGAACTCGGAGAAATGAAGGATAGAAGAGTAATATCTTTTTTATTAGAATTGCTGGAGTATAACGAAGAAAGTACAACAAGAGCTATAATAAAAGCCATGGGAACAATAAAAGATACCTCTACTGTACCTGTCCTGATAAAATATCTCTCTTCCTGTGATCCCATAGTCAAGCAATATGCTGCAATGGCTCTGGGAGAAATAAAGGATAGAAGTGCCTTAAATCCTCTTATAAAATCACTCAATGACCATGACGAAGGTGTAAGAGCGAGTTCTGCTTATGCACTCGGCAATATCGGTAAAAAAGAAGCCATAGAACCTCTTATTAAACTTTATATAAAAGATACGGATCAGGAAGTTCGTATAAGATCGGCTGAGTCAATAGCTCAAATAGATGGAAGAGATCTTTCTTCTCTTATAGAAATAGCAGAAGAAGAAGAAGAGGATACAAGAAAAGATGTAATATTAATGTATTTTTCCAGTTACAGTACCGGACCTCCTGCACCGGCACAACAGATACCCGGTAAATATAACAAATATATCCACATGCTTGAGAGTAAAGATCAATCTATGAGACTCGATGGTATAAATCTTCTTGTTCAGACAGGAGATCCACAGGCTGCCGGTATACTGGTAAATTATATTAATGATACGGATGAAGCAATAGCTGTTGATTCTCTGAAAGCAGTCGTCGGTATGAAACAGAGTAACACACTGGAAGCTATTATAAAATTACTGGATACTCCAAGACCTATATTAAGACAATGGGCAGTATGGGGTGCAGGAGAATTTCGTGACAGGAGAGCCACAAATGCTCTTTTAAACCTGTTAAGCCATAAAGATCCCGGTACGAGGGCAACTGCCGCATATGCAATCGGGAATATTGGAGATAAAAAAGCTCTTTCATCCCTTATCCGGATAATAATAGAAGACAGCGATACAGATGTAAGAAAAAATGCCGCAGAATCCGTGTTACAATTGAAAGACAATGTCACCATACCGGGTTTTATAGATATGGCAATAGATGGAAACAGTGAAAAAAGAAAATCTTTTATTATGTCATATTTTGGAGAAGAAACATGTGACGAAACAAAAGAATATATTTCTGACATTAATAAATATTTATCAGATTTACAGAGCACTAACCCCAGAGCAAGATCTGATGCCTGCAGGGCACTTGGTAATAGTAAATTACCTGAAGCCATTCCTTATCTCATAGAAACTCTTAAAGATGAAGATGAAAATGTCTGTCGTGCAGCAGGTTATGCTCTGTCACGATATGAAGAAGCAGTAGAACCTTTAACTTCTCTATTATATAATGCCGATGAACATGAACTTCAAATGGCAATATGGATTTTAGGTGAATTAAAAGCCATAAAAGCTCTCCCGGAAATTATAAATATTCTGGCTCATGATTTGCCTGATATAAGGCAGAATGCCGCCTATGCTATCGGGAATATAGGTGATAGAAATGCCATAGAACCTCTTATAGGGTGTATCATTAAAGATAATAATAAAGAGGTAAGGATATATGCTGCAGAGGCTTTAAAAAAGATAGAAAACACTAAAAATATTGAGAAAATTTTAAAAGTTGCAAAATCAGATGATGAGTTATTGAGAGAAAATATAGTAAAGGCAGTATATCCGGGAGGGACATTACAGAGAAGCGGTTCTGACTATAGAGAGGAAGAAATATTGCCCGAAAAAGAAAGCCTTAACGACAGAAATCCTGATATGAGAAAAGATGCTATCCTGGTTATGGCGGAAAAATATAAGGCCAGAGCTATCCCAAGTATTATACCAAAGCTCAGGGATCCCGATGAAACAGTACGAGATACCACGATAAAAGCCATTGTTGAAATAAATGATCCTGTAGCAGTTGATAATCTTATAGAATGTTTAAGAGATCATTCCCCTCTTGTTCAACAGCGCGCAGCGTGGGCTCTTGGAGAGTTTAAAGATAAAAAAGCAATGAGCGGGTTACTTGGTCTTCTCACCAGTAGAGACGGAGCAGTAAGAGCTACCGCAGCTTATGCACTGGGGAATCTTGGAGATGAAAGATCTGTCGAGCATTTATGCAATACTATGTTAAATGACGCGGACCCTGACGTAAGAAAATATTCGGCAGAATCTCTCGGACAGATAGGTGATAAAAGAGCTTCCAATTCATTACTCCTGGCACTGAAAAAAGAGCAGGACATTGAGACCCGGAAAATCATATCAAAGGTATTCAGTTCATTAAAATTTAAAAAATAAACATACCGGACAATAAGGATTTATATGAAAATCGCTTCTCATGTTTCATTGTGACCGTATGGTGAACAGAGGTTTACACATTCAAATCGGTTTTCATGTGAGAATTAAGACAGTTCAACCATATGAGTGGCAGAAATCATTTATAGTCATTAATGGAATTTATCTGACAGATAATAACTAAAAATTTATACATGAGCAGGAAATGGGAGGTGGCCAGTAAATGTCAGGAGAATTCTGTGGCAAATGCGGAACAAAGCATAACGGAGCAGGAAAATTCTGTGGTGTCTGCGGAAGTCCTGTATCAAATTCTACAATAACTTCACCTCAATCTGTTGTCCAGGTCTACTCACCTTCATTACCGGGAGCGTTTTTGAAGCCGAAAAGCCATTTAAAAATTAACCTGGAAGGAACCTTTAAAGGTGAAACCTATAAGATAATAGGAAGAATAAAATATTCTGTTTATGACAGAGAAGATAAAAGAAACTATCTATGGGATGAATGGCTTTTAATTTCTCAGTATGGCCGTCAACTTTGGCTTTCGGAAGATGAATGGAAATTTCAGCTTGCAAGTGCTTTCACCCCTGAAACACCTTTCGATCCAAACACTGCTCAAAGCCCTGTCATGCTTGACAACCAGCCCAGATATATACTGGAAAAAGGAAATGCCAGAGTAGAGCACTATGAAGGAGAATTAAATTATAAGCCTGACACAGGGGAAGAAGTAAACTTTCTGGATCTGTCCGGCGGATACAGTGTGGAATGGAATGAAGAAGAAATAAAATTCTTCAAAAGTGACGAACTTGTCGTAGAAGAAGTATATAAAGCATTTAATCTGGATCTCAAATTAATTCCCGTAGAAGCATATCAAAATACGGTTCAATATGAAGATGAAGACGAAGAAATACCAAAATCAATAGACATAAGAGATGATAACTCCTTTTATCACTATGATGCAGAAATGCTTCTAAAAAAACAGACGGCGTACAACAAGAAAAATGTTCCTTTCATACTGTTAGCCTGCGGGGTTTTACTGATATTATTTTCACTTTATTGTATGCAAACAGGAAAAATGGTTTTCAATACCAGTGTAATGCCAATAGAATGTAAAGACGGAAAAATAGCAGGTCCTTTTAAATTAACAAAAGCAGGTACCATACATGTTATAAGAGCCGAAGGCAGTATTGCTCCCAATAATATTTTCTATGATATAACTATGGAACTGATAGATGAAGAAGATCCAGATTCAGATATACCATTGTGGGGAAAAGAAGATGAATTCTGGGGAGAAAATGGTGTAGAAATTGATGAAGGTCAGAGTTATCCCTGGTCAGAAACAAGTGCATCAAGTAAATCCTTTTTTCTTCTTTCAGAAGAAGGGGATTATTATTTAAGGATTACCACTGAGGGGAATGATAATGTCCTTTCACAGAGCGGCTCTATAAGAATAAGTATTTATGAAGGGGTTATTCTGGGAAGATATTATTTCTGGTCCGGTTTTCTGCTAATTTTAATAGCAATATTTATATTTTAAATCTTAATACATAACGGGTAATGCGTGACAGGAAGATTATTTCCATTCCTGATTGTGACTGAAGTCAGTTATAGCTGACTGATAAAATTTATACAGAAAGGGGAATTATTTTGGATAAAGTTTACAGTACATTAATGAATTATCTTTTAAGTATAGGATGGGGAGTAATAGGAGCCATCACAATGAGTATATCTCTCGGACTTCTTATAAAAATATTCGACTGGATGACTCCCATAGACGAATGGAAAGAAATAGAAAAAGGGAATGTCTGTGTGGCTATAATACTTGCTGCAGTCATACTTGCTTTTGGTATTGTAATAGGGTGTGCAATTCACGGATCATAGGAGAAGTATTATGAAAAATTTGATCTATGTCATTGTTTTCCTGCTTTTCTTATGCAGTTCACTGCCATTACAGGCAGGTAATGCTGAAGCAGGTAAGGCTCTTGCCTTCGGTAAACAACAGTTTAAAAGCGGAAATTATGAAAAAGCAAAAGAATTTTTTGCTTCTGCAATAAATCTGGATCCATCTCTCTATGAGGCCTATGAATATAGAGCAAAAAGTGCCTCGAAAACAGGTATAACCTCTCTGGAGGCAGATATAACTTTCTATAAATCCCGTCTTTTAACAGTAAAAGAACATACTTATACCATACATTTCGGTCTTGCCTGCACATACCTGGAAAAGATGTCTCTCGATTCCAAATCAAAAGAAGAAGCAGAAAGAGAACTGGCGAAAGTTATAGAAAAAAATAAAGACGGCCTCTTCGGGAAAAGAGCAGTAGAACTCCAGGCAGAATATAAGATACAGGGTGGAAACACATCAGAAAAATTAAACACCGGCGAAACAATAAAAAAATACTGGAGAATTATCTCCTTTATGTTACCGGGAATAGGTCTGCTACTTATACTCCTGGCAATATTCAGCTTTACTTTTCCGAGAAATAGATTTAAAAGTACTTTTGCTGCAATAATTATAGCAATACTTGTTTATATTATGGCTACCATTACTACTCTTACAGGATTCGGTCTCAGAGATTCTTACGGAAAATCCATAAGGACAGGGGCATATTTTGTTGGCAGAGGAATCCATCCCGGGAAGTGACCGGTGAGCAATATAAAATTTATACTTTTGCAGATTTTAGAAAAAGCCTTGAAATTATAACTTTTGCAGATTTTAAAAACTGTAAAAAAATAATCTATTCAATTTTCAGGTGTCATGTGTCAGGTGTTGGGTCAGGAAGATTAAAACGCAAAAACTGTTTAGAAATGACAATTAAATAACTGTCTCAAATATATTAAATCGTGACATGTAACGCGTGACGCGAGGAAAGAGTTAATTAATAAAATTTTATTCCTTAACTATAAAGCCAGTAAAAATAAGGAAATTATAAAAAAGTGCAAAAGTATAGCAGGTAAAATAACTGTGGATAATATAACTGAAAATTCCTCGACAGAACCTTTGGAGAATAATGAGGGAAAAACTGAAAATTCCTCGCCAGAACCTTTGGAGAATAATGAGGGAAAAACTGAAAATTCCTCGCCAGAACCTTTGGAAAATAATGAGGGAAAAACTGAAAATTCCTCGCCAGAACCTTTGGAGAATAATGAGGGAAAAGCTGAAAATTCCTCGCCAGACCCTTTGG
>JBEHWP010000313.1:0-7231 GCA_040217665.1 Vulcanimicrobiota bacterium | reverse complement strand
AGGCAAGCTCTCCTTCTATAATATTAAAGTGATTTACTGTCATAACAAAGCTTCCTGCTCCTGTTTTATTACCTGTATTAAACAGAAGAAGTAAAATTATGAGCATAACGGAACTGGAAGGGATAAAATCCATAATTACACACATATGTTATATGCTCCTTTCATAAAAAGTTTATAATTATAATACTTCAAAATTTTCATAGAAAATTCCTGCCTGATTATAAAAATAGTATGTAGCAACCAATAAATAATGACCTCGTAATGCGTAAAGCGTAATGCGTGATGCGCAGGGATTACACCCGTCACGCGTTACGCGTTACCCGTCACGAAACCTTTAATTCTAATAAGTTATGAAATACGCTATATATGACCCATCTATAAAAGACCTGTGATATAATACATTAAAGAGGTGATTAATTATGATGCTGGAAAGAGGAACTGTTCTCAATAATATTTACAGAGTAGTTACCATGCTGGGCAAAGGCGCTATGGGCAATGTATATCTTGTAGAAAGGGTAAAAGATGATAAAAAATTTGTAGTAAAAGAGCTTTTTTTCACACCTCAGGCAGGGCTTGATCCTTCAGCAGCAAAGGAAATATTTTTCAGGGAAGCCGAATTCATGGCGAAATTCGACCATGAGGGGGTTCCCGGCATGTACGGTGTATTCAGCCACGACGGAAAAGATTATATTGCAATGGATTATATTGAAGGGAAAACACTGGAAGAAATTATAAATACTTCGGAAGGGCCGCTCAATGAAGATGATGCAATAAAATGGACAGTTGAAATCGCATCCATACTGGATTATCTCCACAATTCCTTTCATCAGCCTGTTGTCTACAGAGATCTGAAACCTTCAAATATTATCATAACACCTGAAGGGAAACCAAAACTTGTAGATTTCGGCATAGCCCGGTATTATAATCCCGATAAAAATACGGATACCTTTAATTATGGCTCTCCCGGCTATGCAGCGCCGGAACAATATAAAGGAAGAGGTCAATCCACACCGCAGAGCGATATATTCGGTCTCGGTGTCATATTATTTCAAATGGTCACCAAATATGATCCGTCATTAAAACCTTTTACATTTCCTTCTATGAAAAGTCTCAATCCTTCCATATCGGCAGCACTTGAAGCAATAGTAAAAAGAGCGATTCAGCTTGAGCCGTTGAAACGATACATAAGTATAATGGAATTCAGCGAAGCCCTTATGAAATATTCCGGCACATCTTCTGCCTATGAAGATGAAAAGAAATGGAAGGTAATGCCGAACATACTTGCAATTACAGGTAAAAGATTGGCCTGGGCTACAGTAATCATACCTGTTTTAAGCTTTTTAATTCTGACATTCAGTTCAGTATTCTTCTCTTATAACACATGGCCGGCAGAGCTTATCCTTTATGTTGTATCTACCATCTCAATTGCTACAATATGGATCTGTCCTCCGGCAGGTCTGTGTCTTTCAATAGCAGGTGCAATCAAAGCACAGAAAAATATAAATATTTCATATGAACCGGTAAATGAAGCTATTGGATGTAATGTAATTATCGGAGGTTTTCTGCTTTTCATTATATTCTTTATGTATCCCGGCTTTAGAAGTGCAAGGGAATCAGGGAAACTGGCCGCATGTGAGTCAAATATAAAAAATATCGCCACTGCCCTGGAAATGTATCATACTGATTATAACAAACTTTATCCTGACAGTCTTGAAAAAATTCTTGAACCTTCAGGAAATGGATATATGAAATGTATACCTGAATGTCCGAACAAAAAGACAGGTATCGTTCCGTGGGGGAAAAAACCTCATGCCTATGAATATATTGTTTCAAAGGATCACAAAAATTTCACCATCTCATGTCCAGGAATTCATGAATATGCAGGAGTGAAGGCAGGATACCCTCAGTATACCCCGGGACAGGGACTTTTTCTAAAGTAAAGAGATATTGCCCTGTTCCGGTTATACTTTATTTACCCATCTCTTTCCTGGCATATTCAAGAGCATATTTTTTTATAAATCTTACTGGAGGAAGATAAGGAACTATTCTCTTATTTGTCTTCCTCATTGTAGATTTTTTTATAATCCCATAAGTTGCCAGTTCTGTTCCCGCCTGTTCAAAAGCTTTATAAATATCCAGTATTTCAGGATATTTCTTTTCCTTTTCCCGGTCTTTCCCATGTCCTACCAGCCTCCCTGCCTGCCTGATAAGGAGTCCTGCCTGAGGAGCATCCATAAATCTGGAAAAAGTCTGAAAATATCTGATAATATTTTCAGGTGTTTCACTTTCCACATTATCACAGCATATAAGAGGAACAAAAGGTTTACATATAATTTTCCCTGTTACATGATGAAACAAAAGACCGCTTTTTGTAAGCCTCATATCGGATACATCTGATGTAGAATAAAACCTGTCAAGAAAGATTTTTAATAACCCTGACATATTAAATATGTATACAGGAGTAGCATAGATTATTATATCCGACTCTGCCATTTTATTAAAAATTTCTTTTACATCATCTTTATCTTCATAAATACATTTGAGAAAGTGATCTTCTGTCTGACATCTGTTACAGGCAATACACCTGTTTATCTTCAATGTTGAAAGGGTAACTAATTCACAAACTGCGCCGGCAGATTTTGCACCGGTAAAAACCCTGTCTATAAGAAAAGCAGTATAACCTTTTTCACCTCTGTAACTGGAATTAATGGCAAGTATTTTCACAGAAAAACCTCACTTTATCTATCCTGTTTTTTTATATTTCTCTATCATTCCGGCCCAGTATTCATTTGCCCTTTTTCTAAAGGTTTCCGAATCTCCGGGGAATAAATTCCATTTAAGCTGTTCCTCTACATCTTCCGAAATAGCACCGAGTTTTATCATTTCTTCTCCTGCAGTACGGACACTGTCATAATAAGTTTTGAAATAATCCTGCATTTCCTCTCTGGTCAGTGCTTCAGCCGAAGGCCTGTAAATTTCACCGAGATTTTTCTTTCCAGTCTCTTTTACATAATGTTTAAACCATGCAGAAAGGGTATCAAAATGACTGAACTCAGGGAAACCACACGGTGATACAAGACCCATGGCAGTTGGTTTTTCATATCTTTCTGGATGAGTGGTTGCGCCGGGGATATTCGGGTTTTCTATAAGCCATGGTTCACATACGGGAAGAGTCCTTTCTATAAAATTCTTAAGCAGGCCTGACATAGTAAAATGATATAGAGGTGTACCAAGAATAACTGCATCTGAATTAATAAACTTTTCAAGTAAGGCTTCCATATCATCTTTCTGGATACATTTACCGGGGGTTTTTGTCCAGCACAGGTAACAGCCAAGACAGTTATTGATTTTCAGCTTACTCAAATGGATAATCTCAGTGGTAGCACCTGCCCGTCTCATACCTTCAAGGAGCGGGTTTAAAATATGGGCGGTACTGCTTCTTTCTCCCCTGGGAGAACCGTTAATGGCAAGGACTTTCATAAAAAAAACCTCCTTAATTTCGTGGCGCATGACGCGCAATGGCATTAAGATAAGAAAATGGCATTTTATTTTCCCTACCTAAAAAACACCCTCTCCTTAATCCTCTCCCTCAAGGGAGAGGAAACAAGAGGCAAATCCCTTACGCAGAAATACAATAATTCCTTAACTTAATGACATTGCGCATGACGCATGACGCGTGATGTGACACAGCATTACAATTGTTATAACGCTTATATTTTCTGGTCAGGAAAATATTCTACAAAAAATTTCAAAAAACCTTCTTCAATTATTGAGATAAATAATCTCACATAAATAGCCCAGATCATTGCCTGTTTTTACAATATCTTCATTGGATGTAAGGGGAACATTATTTACATAAATGGCAAAAGCAACTTCCCTGCCCTTAAGGGTGGTCATATATCCGGCAAGAGCTTTGCAGGTAAGTAATCCTCTCTTATTCAACAGATCTACTGCAGACAATGTTCCTGTTTTGGCAAAGACTTTTCCCCTGGCAGGACTGTTTTCATTCACGGAATGAGCAATGGTTCCGTCAACACCGAGGATTGGAAGTCCGTCATGATAGACTTTAAAATCAGGTCTGGAATACATATAACGTAAAAGCTGAACAGCAGTACGGGGAGTAACAAAATCTGCCTCATGTCCACCTGAGCCATCACTCAGAGATATACCATTCATGTCTACATAGTTATATTCCAGAAAATCATGTATAAGGGACATACCCTCTTCCATTGTTCCTTTTCCATTTACGGCAGCTATAAGGAGAGGAGTAATATCTGCTCCCATGTTATGACTTACCTTCAGTATTAATTTAACTGTTTCACTGTAAGGAGGTGATGTAAGTAATGCCACCTGTTTTAATTTCCCATAGGCATTTCTATGGGGAAGTTTTTCAGAGGGATTATCTCTGACAGGTGACGCATCTACAGAAATACCGGCACGAATAAGGGCATCTATCAGAAGAGAACGGCAAAAAGAGGAAGGGTCTTCTACCTGATATACCCTTACCACCGGCTTATAACCTTCAGGCACTGTGCCGGAAAGAAGAATATGTCCTTTTTTTAAGGATTTAATTGTCAGCTCAGGTTCTGTACCTGGAGGAACTGTTTTTACATAAGAATCTATCTGAAAAAAAGAATTTTTCGGTCTCCATTCTACAGAAGCCATTTTCCCTTTCTCTCCGGGTTTTATAAGGAAATCTATGACATTATCATTTATCATCACAGGGTTAAAGCCATTATGGATGAAAAGACGATCATCAATTATTACATCGCCTTTTACCTTTTTTATACCTGAAGCACCAACCTGTGCTGCCAGTTCATTCAGTCCCCTGAGAGGATCTTCCTCTGTAAGAATTGCTTCCAGAGAACCGTCCGCCCCTGCAACTGTATGATCCATATCTGTAAAAGTAATATGTCCATCAGGAGAGAGTCTTCCTCCCATGGTGAGATCCCCTGTGGCTACAAGTATAAGATTTCCCTCCAGTTCCCCTGAAGCATTGACCTCTCCCTGTTTGAAGACAGGCGTTTTAAATCTGTAATCTCCATCGAAGGTATCAAGAGCCGCTGCCATGGTAAAAAGTTTCGCCGTAGAAGCGGAACGAAACATTCTGTCAGGATTAACTTCATAAAGGGTCTCCCCTGTCTTTACATCTGTTACAAGTATACCCCACGTGGCATGTTTATAAGGCGTCCCTTCTATGAATGTTTTTATATCAGACGTAAATGTTTCTTTCGCCATTACAGGAAGAAAGGTTATTAAGAGATAAAATATTGCCATAAAAACACGAATTTTTCTGTTCATTCGTTACACCTCCTGAATTATAATTAATAGTCTGTGTCCGGTCTATTTTAGCACAAAATGTTATCCAGTAACAGAAAAAATGAAAATTCCTGTAAGTTTTGAAAAAACTCTAATAAATGACAGAATACATAAAAAAGTCAATCCACACCTGGTATTTTTTTGCATTTCAGACAGGATTACATTATTGTAAAAGTGCACAGCTATGCTATAATGATTATAATCGGCAAAAGTTCTGATATCAGAGAGCATGGGAGGATATTATGAAAAAGAAACCACTGTCTAAAAAAATTAATAAATCAGCAGAAGAAGATAAGAAAACCAGCAAATCTCCTCTTTATATCGTCGGCATAGGGGCCTCTGCAGGAGGACTGGAAGCCTTCTCTGAACTGCTCAAGCACCTCCCTGCAAATACGGGCATGGCCTTTATACTGGTGCAGCATCTCGATCCGAACCATGAAAGTATGCTCACGGAACTGCTTCAGCAGGAAACCACCATGAAGGTTTATGAAGTAAAAAATAAAATGAAACTCATGCCCGATAATGTCTATGTTATTCCGCCCAGCTGTGAAATGACTGTTTCAAAAGGCCTGCTCTATATATGTCCGAGAAAGAAAACATCTGGTAAATATATGCCTGTCGACACTTTTTTCACTTCCCTTGCTTCAGACCAGAAAACGAAAGCCATAGGTGTAATTCTTTCAGGAACTGCTACAGACGGAACAATAGGTATGAGAAAGATAAAATCTGAAGGCGGTCTTACCTTTGCACAGGATGAAAAAACGGCAAAATTCGACGGCATGCCGGGAAGTGCCATAGCAGCAGGGGTTGTAGATTTCATCCTTTCCCCTGAAAATATTGCAAAAGAGATTGCCCGGATTAATTCATATCCTTATATAGCAGAGGAAGATAAAATTAAAACACATAAGTTCATACATGACGATGAAAAAGATCTGACAGAGATTCTGAAGCTTTTGAAACGCTACAAAGAAGTAGATTTCACTTATTACAAACCCACTACAATCAAAAGGCGTCTCGCCAGACGTATGATATTATGCAGAATTAAATATATAAACGACTATATTCGTTATCTCAGAGAGACTCCGTCTGAACTGGATTTCCTTTATCAGGATTTTCTTATAAATGTGACAGGCTTTTTTCGCGAACCTGAAACATTTGAAACACTCAGGAAAAAAATATTCCCTGAAATACTGTCAGCGGAAAGAGATTCCGATATGCCTGTCCGCATATGGATACCGGGATGTTCTACAGGAGAAGAAGCATACTCTGTTGCAATCTATATGCTCGAGTATCTTCAGGAGATTAATTCCGGTATTTCCGTAAGTATTTTTGCTACAGACATCAATGAAATGGCTATAGAAAAAGCCCGCACGGGATTTTATCCCGAAACTGCCGTATCGGATATTCCGCCTGATAAACTCAGAAAATTCTTTGTAAAAACAGAACAGGGCTATCAGATAAATAAGACTGTCCGCAATTCATGTATTTTCGCAAAGCATGATCTCATAAAGGATCCTCCCTTTTCAAATATAGATCTTATAAGCTGCCGTAATGTAATGATCTATCTGGGACCTGTGTTGCAGAAAAAAATCATACCTGCTTTTCACTATGCTCTCAACGCAAAGGGATTTCTCATGCTTGGCACGTCCGAAACTATTGGAATATATGCAGATCTATTCAGTCTGGAAGATAAAAGATATAAAATCTATTCGAAAAAATCTATTATGTCCAGAAGATTGCTGAGCTATGATTTTCCTGCTGAAAAATATGATTTAAAACAACCGGACATACACGGGAAAAGTGAAGAAAATCATAAAGATTTTAATATCCTCAGAGAAGCAGATAGGATAGTTCTTTCCACTTACGCCCCTCCCGGAATACTCGTAGATGAAAACATGGATATAGTCGAATT
>JBEHWP010000312.1:0-7235 GCA_040217665.1 Vulcanimicrobiota bacterium | reverse complement strand
AGATAAAAAATAACAGTTTTATACTCTATAGACCAAACCAGAGAAATATGTGAAAAATAATTGATGCACTTATTAACAGATTTGAATATATTATACGAGGAGGATATTAACATGAATAAAATATCAAATAACCCCCGATTTATTAAGTTATTTCCTATGCCACTTAGTAAATATAATAAATTAAATGATCATCAATTAGATGATCAAAATCAAAATATAAAAGACACAGTTCTGATATCAAATTCACAGGAACAGGAAAGTGAGAAAGGGGTTCCTTTGGAACATATAAGAAATATGTATAAAGAAGTTGAAACTCTACTAGCAAAGCAAATGCAAATGAAGAATAATGATAAAGAAAAAGCAGAAAAGATAACAGGGGAAAAAATAGATGAAATTAGTTTTGATGAATGTCTTAAGGCATCTGAGCAAGCCCTACAAACAATGCGAGAGGTGCCAAAGAATATAAATAAAGTAGATACAGAAAAGATAACAGGGGAAAAAATAGATGAAATTAGTTTTGATGCATGTATTATGGCAGATAGGCAGGTTGCTCACGAAATTTATGACGGGTTGAAAGATTCCCCAATGTTCGGCGTGAAAACAGGAGAATCCCTCAATACATTGCATATGAATAAAGTAGATACAAAAACGATAACAGGAAAACAAATAGATGGAATTAGTTTTTATGATGAAAATGATGTATGGATAATTGCAAAATAAAGTATGTATTTAGCCACGTGAAGTAAATAACGTATTTACGGGATTTGTAGCACATTACAAGAATTGAAAAAAACTTATTTTTCATTATCAAATTATCCGGCATTGACAGGGGAATCTTGATTTATAGGTTAAGAAACTTATTTACTTTATTGAATTTGTACTGAGACCCATTTGTCAAGACACATTTTCTCCTTCAATGTGTAGTAATTTTATTTTGTCATATCATCTATAGACCAATTTCTTTTCTTCATCTTTCATGCACCTCCAGAGTTATCTATATTATTTTATCTCCTACACACTGAAGGTGTCCATACTTTTCTTCCTCAGTATACTTTTCTTCCTCAGTATAAATTAGTATACCGATACATAACGTAAAACTCTTCTTTTTAGAATTACTTTATGGAACTTGCCTGATACTTGCATGTCACTTCATTGCATTATAATCTAACGATAAAAAGATATCTAGAAATCGAATTAAATTTATAACTTTAATTTAAACCAGTAGTAAAGAAAGGATATGAAAAAAATGTCAGATTACAGATTACCGGATACAAAGATCGAAATAATTTTTAACAAAAAATTTTCAACCAGGAACTATATGGAATTTGTTAAAAATTTAATAATCAATGAAAGTCAGGTAAAGGAATTCTGTTGTAATATGGTCAGTGATTTGAAAGAAAATGGAATAGACGTGGATGAAGAAAGTTCAGAGTTTTGCTTTATCCATGAAAAACTGAGATCATCTCTGATTTTTGCTGAAAAATATCCCAGGTCTTTTAGATTTAATATTCTAAAAAATAACAGCAAAAATTAAGGTGTTATAGACCAGACAATCATCATTAAAAAAATATTTCCTGAACAAATATTAATAAAATTCAGTTCTGCTTCTTACAAATGGGATTATATTTTCGGAAGAGCCGAAACAGGTCAGGTGCAGGCCTTTGAAATAAACACCGATTTATGTGTGAATTGAATGTAAGATTTAATAAACAATTTAAAGCTCAGATAGAACATATTTGATACTTGCCTGTCACTTCATGGTGTCATAAAGTTTAATTAAACAGACATACATTATGAAAATCACATTGATCTTAACATGCTGATTTTCGCAACAAATTGTATTTTTTTCATTATCAAATTATCCGGCATTGACAGGAGAATCTTGATTTATAGGTTAAGAAAATTATTTACTTTATTGAATTAATAATGATAATTAACTAGCCGAACTAGCTAGCCGACTATCTAACCGGTAAATAGATAGAGAGTAAGAAAGGTGGGTGATGTGTAACTAACCGGATTTTACAAGTATATTATACGAGGAGGATATTAACATGAATAAAATAGCAAATAGACCCGAAGTTAAGTCATTACCTATGTCAGTTAGTAAATCTAATAAATTAGATAATTACAATAATAATATAAAAGACCTAGTTCTGACATCAGATTTACAAGAAAGTGAGAATTGGTTTTCCGGGGAAAAGATGAAAAAAGAATTTAAAGCTCTAAAAGCAATGCAAATGAAGAATGATGATGATAAATGTGGATGTGAATGTGAAGAGACAGAATTACACGTTCAGACATCGTATTCTGATGGTAAAGGTAAGTCTGTAAAAGGAGAGGTACAGGTATGTAATATTGACGACGATCCTTCAACAGAAGATAAAATTGTGGTGGAAGGAAAGCTTGATGCATCTTATAATAGGATTCAAGGATACAAGCATTACAAATATCAAACTACCGTAAATGGTAATGTAAAGATAACATATCTAGAGAAAGACGGATATCTCCAGAAAGTTGTTAAAGAGGATGCTACAAAAGGTGTGTTAGAAACCAATCTTTTAAATAATGACATAAAGCTAATAAGTGGGGAGGAGGTTCATCAAAACTTTGCATTTGTAGTCGATGAGAAGAATAACATAGTACAACAACATGATTATTTATAATTATTTACCGAATGGAAATCACATTGAACTTAACATAATGATAATTAACCAGCCGGTAAATAGAAAGTAAGAAAGGTGGTGAGATGCATGAGGTAATATGTCCCATTTCTGAAGTAGCTAAAGAGAATGCACCTTATGCCCGGTGGGCACTGGATGTAAAAAATAACAATTTTATGATTTATGAACCTAAGAAATAGGAGATAATATTTAGTAAGGGGGATATTAATATGGATAGCATAGGAAATAAAATGAAAGTTACTATACCTGAGTTTAGTAAATCTGATAAATTAGAAGATCAGAAAAATCCATGGGCAAATAATCACTCTGTTAATGTAGAGGACCTGGTTCTGATATCAAATTATAATGAAGACAGGATATGGAGTGCCGGGGAACGTATGAAGCAAGAATTTGAAACCCTAAAATCAATGAAGTCAATGAAGAATAGTGACAAATGTGGATGTGAATGTAAAACGACAGAAGTAGACGTTCAAATATGCGTGCCTGATGCTGGTAGTAAGGATAATTCTATTATAAAAGGAGATGTCATGTTATGTCATATTGACGATGATCCTTCAACAGAAGATAAAATTGAGGTCGAAGGAAAGTTTCATACATCCAAGGAAGGTTATGATTCTGTTTATAGTCATATAAACATTGCCACAAATGATGAGATACGAATAACATATCAAGAAAAAGACGGATATCTCAGGAAAAGCGTTCAAGAGGACGCGACAGTGACTCACGGTCGCAGATATACAAGCGCATATAATGCGGCAATACATAAGGACGATAAGCCAACAATTGTTTCTTCATTTCATCAAAAATTCGCATTTGTAGTCAATGAGGATACTGGCGCAATAGTACAAGAACAGAATTATTTACCGAAGGACTGATTTGACGTTAAATATTAAATGCACTTTTACCTCCAGTGTCCGGTGGATGTTGGAGGTAAAATTGAAAGGAATGTTACAAAATGAGAAAGAGAAGACGTAACGATGAAGTTAAAAAATTTATTTTCAAAAAGACAGGTACTAAAGACAGAGTAATACCCATCGACAAGGGTGATTCTTCAAATAACACAAGTAAAACCGGCAGAGTGGATAAAACAGAAGATATAAAATTAAATAATTCAGGGAAAGAAGTTACTTTAATAGTTCTCTGATAAGATCGTATCTGTAATTATAAATAATTTTTAAGAAAGGGGCAATAGTAAGTCAAGTTTTTTGCAGACAGAACTATGTGGCTTACTACAAATCAGCATGTTACATATTCCACTCTATCTCATCTATATGTAGCACAGGAGATAGAGTGGTTTGAGAAGATAAAGGAAATGAGTAAATAAAATATGTATAAAAATTGTGATAAATGTGCCCAGCTAAATAATATAAACGAACTTTTTTGTATAAGATGCGGTAATATTTTTACTACGGAAAATTACTTCCTGAAATTCTATGAAACACGTATATTGAGAACAGAAAAACTTACTGATAGGTACATTTTTCTTAAAACAATCAAAAGCGGCGGTATGGGCACTATTTTTACGGCTCTGGACAGAAATTTAGGGAAAGTCTGTGCTATTAAAGAACTGCACAAGAACTCATTATATAGTGAAAGCTCCGATATGGAAATGTTCGAAACAGAAGCAAAGCTACTTGCAAGTCTTCACCATCCCGGTCTCCCCAGAGTATATGATTATTTTACAGTTAACGGGACATATTATCTTACTATGGATTATATAGTCGGTGATGATCTGTTAACAATAATGAATGAAAATAATTCTGAAAAAGGATTCCCTGAGGAACAGGTCATAGAATGGGCAATTCAAATCTGTGACGTATTAAGTTATCTCCATAACAGACAGCCTTCAATAATATACAGAGATCTTAAGCCTGATAATATAATGATAAGAAAGGCAGATAAAGCTCTGCTTCTTATAGATTTTGGTATAGCCAGAATATCTATGGGAACATCATCTTCTTTACAGGAATATGTAACTCCCGGTTATTCACCGCCGGAGCAGTATGCAGGGAAACCAGGTGATATCAGGAGTGATATTTATTCTCTCGGTGCTACTCTTTATCATCTTATTACAGGTATTCATCCGCAGGGATTTTTACAGGATAGTCCACCTAAAAAAATCAACCCTGCCATTTCACTTTATATGGATTATATTATTAAAAAAGCAAAAGAACTCAAGTTGCAAGACAGGTATCAATCGGTAAATGATATAAAACAATCTCTTTTACTGTGGAAAGATCCTTTCTCTGTTATTCAAAATGAAAAAGGACTTTCGGACACGGATCTGCTCATACTTCAATTAAAATCGAAAGATATAAAGAAAAAACTATATGCCATTAAAACATTAAGCAGTGTAATACAGGAGAAAGCGACCGTAGCATTAATCAAAATGTTATCCGACCCTGATATAAGAGTTAAAAAAGAGTCTACCATAGCTCTGGGAGCAATCGGGGATAATATCGCCATAGACGGATTATTAAAGCTGCTTAAATCAGATAATAAATGTATCAGAATGACTGCACTGGAAAGCCTTAAACAGATACAATTTCCTGATGATGAACATATTATTTCCGGGTGGCTCAAAGATTTATTTCTCCACGAAGACAGTTCTGTAAGATATTTTGCATTTAATTTACTGAGTAATCTTAAATACGAATCTTTTTATACTGAATTATTAAAAGGACTGACAGACAAATATTGCCATATCAGAAGGCTATGCGCTAAAGCTCTTGCAGAATATGGAAAGGTAGATGCAATAAAACCTTTAAAAAAAGCAATTGAAAGAGAGGGATTGTTTTCTATAGGTACAAAAAGGGTTTTGCAAAATGCTCTTAATCAACTTATAGAAATAATAAAGAAAAATACCGGGGAGGAAGAAGAATGTGATAATATAAACATCGAGAGTAATGCGAAAACTTATATAATCAAATTACCCGGGCGAATTCCGCATAGAGAACAACATTCAATCCAACAGGAAGACCCGGGAAACATATATTCCACATATGAGAAAAATAGTTTTCACAAGGATATTCAAATTACTTCAGAAGCATCACATAAAACAGGGTTACTTCAAAAATACAGACAAAAAGTCAAAGAAGGAACTATAAAAATATCAGAGCATCTTTTATCTGGCATGCCTGAGAGAAAAACCAATAAAATTATGGCAGAAGAAATTTTTCAAGAAGAAAAAGCCGGAATTCTGAAAAAATCTGAATTAAAGCATACAGGTAAAACTATGAAAACCTCCATAGAACCGTCTCTTCAGGATTTATCACAGAGAACTACTATTCCCTTTATAAGAATGAAAAAGACAAAGAAAGACAGTAATAGTATTGAAGCTTTTGCACAATCTGGAAAAATAGAGAAAGAAAAAAGTTCTAAATCTCATGATGTTGAAGGAGATCGTTATTATAAATGTGTTTTAAAACCGGACGATAAGGATAAATTTTCTGAAGAATCTGTACCTGTTTCTATTATTCAGCCTGTTATAAAAAAAAGTGGGTCAGATAAAAATAAACTTCCTATCAGAAAGAGAGATCTAGACATCAAATACTGTACAGGCAAACTTCTGTGTAAAAAAATAAATAGATCGGAGGATGTATAATTTTATATTTTATTTTATGATGGAATTATTATTACATTATATATTTTACAGGGTAATGCCAACAAAATATTTATTTGAACTGCTTTTTATTCTACGTAACCTAATATTACTATTGATTTTATATATACTGCTCTTTGTAAGCCTGAAGGATACATACAATGAAAAAATACTTTATAAGGCATTACAAAGTCTAATGCTCAGACAGATAACATTATGACTCAAAATCTTACTTTTCGTGATGCGTAACGTATGACGATAGATCGTAACGGCGGCATCGCTTCCGATTACCGCTCAAAAAACCATGTCGGAACAAGCACGGCCCATAGTAAAACAAAAAATATATTGCTATAAGAGGTATAATTATGAAGCACAGATTAAATTACTGTAATATTTTTACATCAATAATCGTATTAATACTGACTTCCGTTATAATAATAACACTGTCAGACATCATTCGGACTTATCAGAACGAAGCAGGTTTAAATAACTTTTCTATCTTTTTAGCCCCAAAACCTGTATTAGTAGAAGCCATAGTTAAATTAAAAAAAAATATAAACTGGAGCAGAGATAACGAGTGTGTGCTCAGATTATCCGAAATCCAGAATGTAATAAAAAACAAAAAGCTTCCCATTTATATAATACTTATAATTCGGCTCTATCTAATTCACTTATGTAATCCAGTACAGTTTCTATGGATTTGTGCTGTAATAACCATAGTTTATTCCTGTAAAAGATGAGTTTTAAATGGAGGATATTCTATACTTTGTTGCACAAATAATTGCATCACAGAAGAATTTCAGGGGCCGGGCCCTGGAGAAAAGAAATTCGTCCTGAAAACCTGTAAGTAAATAAGTAAAAGTTTAATATTATATACCTGGAAGAATAAACATATTAGAAAGAGGATTATTTGTTTTCGGAAGGGACTGGCCACTGAAATTCCATATGTATTT
>JBEHWP010000311.1:0-7281 GCA_040217665.1 Vulcanimicrobiota bacterium | reverse complement strand
TGCTCTGTCAAGGTAATCAAGAGATTTCATGAGCTCTTTTCTGATAAGATATAAACGTCCTAACATTAACAGATCGATGAATTCTTCATTTAATTTAAGAGATTCATCAATTTTAAGGGCTTTCAGTGTATATTCAATACTCTTCCGAAGGTTTCCTCTGCTGAATTCTGCCCATGCCAGGGCACGACAGATCCTTCCTTCAAGAATTTTGTTATTAATATGAGTGCATAAAGGGAGGGCATATAAAAATAATTCATATGATTTTTCAAAATCATCTCTGACAAAATAGGCCATTCCTACTTCATAATAAATAAGAGCCTGATCGGCTTTGCTTGCAAATTTCTTTACAAAACGTATAATTTCCTGAATATAATAATTATAGTTTACCTCATATTCACAGGGAGAAAGCTCTCTCAAACCATCTACAAGCTGGTTTATTACAAGAGGATTGTAAATTTTCTTTTTAATTTGCAACAGTTCAATCGAATAGGAAAGGCCCGTTCTGTACATTTCTTTACCATAATAGATGGAAGAAATCTGTGTAAAGGCAATACTCAGGTGCGAATGAGTTACCGTGAAATGTTTTCTGGGAAAATCTTTCAGTACATTCATATTAATTTTCCGTATAAAAGAAGGAATACCGGAGGTAAAACAGACAATCCCTTTATCTGCACAATCAATATCTCTGTAATTCTGTGAGAGTATATCAAACAGATATTCGTCATCAGAAAGCTCTACCTCTTCAGACTTCACTTTCAAATTCCTTGCAAAAAAACTCTGTATCGGTTCAGAACTATCTTCTTCCTGAAGCTGTCTTATCTGAAAAAGTAAAGAAAGCATACCTTTTTTACTGGCAAGCTTCTGAAGTAATTTCAGGGAAATATTAAAGTAATCAAGGGCTTTTTCTTTAAGACCAAGGTTTAACAATATTTTTCCCGAATAAAAATGCAATTCAGAACAGGCCTGAAGTTTTTCTCTTTCCTTCCACAATGACACTGCTTCCAGAAAATATTTAAGTCCCTTGTCAGGTTCATTGAAATACTGATATATAGTACCGAGATGAAATTTTGCATAGGCAGCAGGAGAACTGATTTTATCCCTGTCCTGTTCACACAGTTTAACTACTTCCAGAAAATTCTTCAATGCTTCCTCATAATTTTTCAGGTTTATATTTATGTAACCCATCCAGTTCAATATCTGAACCTGAGATTTGCTATCTCCAAGATTTCTATAAATAGAAAGAGATTTTTCAAAATAATCAAGTGCTTCTTTCGATCTGTTTCTATGATATTCAATCTCACCTATGGCGCTTAAATTAAGGGCACAGAGGTCTTTTTTATCCAGTATATGGCTCAAATCAATAGCTTTTTTATGGTATTCTATAGCTTCTTCATATTTCTTCTGGGATTTATAAAGATAGGCAATCAAATTATACAGTTCACAGAGCTTATCATCCATTTTTTCTTTCTCATATATTTTTTGTGTTTCAAACAACAGATCCCTGGCCTGTGAAAAATCCGACTGAAGCTGTACAAGTTGAGATTTTAAAAGTAAAGATGATGTTTTTATACGATTATCATCCATACAGGAAGAGGCAATGATAGCAAGATCGGCCAGTTCAATAGAAAGAGGAATTTCTCCCTCATCAAGTAATATCTTTGCATGTAAGATAATAAGTTCTATAAACTGTGGATTTAAATGTTTACTATGCTTTTTAATATATACAAGACGGGATAAATAATCGGAATAAGAAGAAAATTCGCGAAACATTTCTTCTGCTTCAAACATATAAATGCCTTCCCCATAAGGATCGTAACGCGTAACGCGTAACGCGTAACGCGTAAAATCACTCATCTTTCCGTTTATTAATTATACCATCCGTGAAAAGTTTAACATAAATCAGAATAATTTGCAATATTTCAGAGATTATCAGATTGCGTAATGGGTAATGCGTAATGCGTAATGCGTAATGCGTAATGCGTAGAAATACAACCGTTTATACATTACGACACATTTAACACCAGCAAACCATGACCGATTCGGCAACAGGGATGATGATATTTCTCCCGTCACGGGTTACCCGTCACGCTTCTTCAGAATCACTCCGTGAAAAGCCCGTCCCTTTCTCTGATATTTCCTCTCAAAATTTGTGCCTACCAGTTCACCTTCACCGGCTCCTTCGGGAGAAGAAAATGGAAGACACAGAAAAAGGTCTTCCACTGAAGATATGTGCTTTTTTATCCATACAAAATAATCGTCATGATCAGTCACAATTCTTATAAGCCCGCCCGGCTCCAGAATTCTGTGCAATTCTCTCAGATTATTCTCCTGAATAAATCTTCTTCTGTTATGTTTTCTTTTAGGCCACGGGTCGGGGAAATATATATGTATCTGGCGGAATGTTTCATCACATACGTGGTTTTTTATAAAAGAAAGAGCTTCTATATTCACAATTTTTATATTTTTCAAATCTTCACGACGGGCCAGGTCTGCTGCATAAAGGGAATACTGTTTCGCATATTCCAGGCCTATATAATTTACCGAAGAAACCTTCCCTGCCTGCCGAAGTAAAAATTCTCCTTTCCCCGTGCCTATCTCCAGTTCCAGGGGAAGTTCATACCTTTCACCGCCAAACCAGTTTTTCAGATCAACCTTCTCGCCTTCAGGAAGATTATCAGTCGTCAAGCCTATATCGCCCGTATCAAGTGTTTTTTTATACAATCTCGGTCTCATAATTTATTTAGATAAATTGCCTTTCCATAATTTTCATCTAAAGCTTTAAATGAACGTTCCCATACGTTTATTAGTCGTGACGCGTAACACGTAACGCGTAACGGGTTTATCCATGCGCATCACGCATTACGCTTTACGCATTACGAGGTCATTATTTATGGACAGTTATGAAAACTAACCATTCAAACAACCTTCAAATAACAATTATAGTCTCTTTTACTGAAACATACGAAATAAACTTTTTCTATTGAGTTATTTTTTGAAAGAAATTCTTTTGTTTCCTTAAGAGCTATTTTCGCTGCTCTTTCCAGTGGAAATCCGTATGAACCTGTACTGATTGCAGGGAAAGCTATTGTTTTTATCATATATTCCTCTGCAAGAGCAAAACAGCTTCTATAGCATCTGGCAAGTAATTCATCTTCATTTTCACCGCCGCCGCGCCATACCGGCCCAACTGTATGAATAACCCAATCAGCAGGGAGATTATAACCTTTTGTAATCTTCGCATGTCCTGTAGGACAGCCTCCCAGTTTTTTACATTCCTCAAGAAGCTCCGGCCCTGCCGAAGAATGTATGGCACCGTCAACACCACCGCCTCCCATGAGTAAAATATTTGCGGCATTTACAATTGCATTGACATGCAGTCCGGTTATATCGTCGTGAATGACTTCTATTCTGTTTAACATCTTAATAACACCTTCCATTAAAATTAGGTTTTGGGTTTCAGGTTTTGGGTTCCGGGTTTTTAAGATTTCTAACCCAGCACCTCACACCCATAACCCTTAAGATCTGAGTAGCATCTATTGCCAGTTGCTATTCATTGACACATCTGATATAATAATCATAGAAAGATATGCTCTTACAGAGATTGCATACATACTTACTCTGGAAGCAGTAAAGTCAAAAGCAGCCTCGACTTGCATATCTTTCAGCATTTATCTGATTGCTTCTTTCTTCCCCTGTTTTTTTTCTTCGGCTTATCTCCCAGATTACAGATCATACATACCTTCTGTCCCGGCTCCATAAAAACATTACATACAGGGCATGGCTTCCATCCCTTCATTTCTTTCCATATCTTTATTTTAAAATCCTTTTCCATAACAGACTTCATCTGTTCCCTGAGTTGTTCATCTTTAATAAATTTAACCTGTTCATCTATAAGGCTGACTGTATCAGGTGGAAGCTGTATCCTTCCCAGTTGAAACTCATCAGGGTATTTAAATTTATTAAAATCCAGTGTAAGCTGCTCAACCTTTTCCTTTTTATCACCGGCACCTGTTTTTTTTCCTATTTGAAATCTGATGTCTTTAACCAGTTCTTCCCCTGTAAGTTCAAGATACCCTCGCAGTATCTGTTCTTTCATAAAACTCAGTTGCTGGGACCATGAAGAACTGGAAACCATAACTTTTAAAATACCGTTTTCCAGTCTGTAAGGAGTTGTATGACATGCTATCTTAGGCCCTACTATGAAATTCCAGAAAGGGAAAATCATATTTTCTCTGGCTTTTGCTGCAATATTCGGATTATCAAAAGCACCATGTATTAAATCTTTAATTGAATAAACCAACTGTAATTTTCCCTTCCTTTATCTGAAAAAAAGATGCTTCCTTTGAAGCAAAATAATCTGTATTATGGTTTAATGTAATAAAAATCTGTCCCTTCCCTTTTATATAATTTAAAAGGTTGAAGCTTCTGTCATTATCCAGTTCTGACATAACATCATCAAGTAATACAACAGGATGTTCTCCTGTTTCATTGAAAAGAAGTTCTCTTTCTGCAAGTTTCAGAGCTATAGTAACAGTTCTCTGCTGTCCCTGTGAACCAAAGGCTTTGAGAGGTTTTTCATTCACAGTGATTTTTATATCATCCCTGTGAGGCCCTGAAGAAGTAGAACCATATCTGATATCCTGGCTTCTCTGTGCCAGAAGATGATTGAGAAAATTTTCTTCCACAGAAATGGAATTATATTCATCTATAGTAGAAAAATAATTCAAAGAAAGCTTTTCTCTGTTATTGCTTATATCTCCAAGGATATTTGTGGCCAGTTCCTGAAGTTTCTTTATAATCTCAATTCTGCTGGAGATCAGAAAAGAACCGTATCTGGCCAATTGTTCATCCCAGACCTGAAGTAATCTGTTTTTTTCTTCCTTATCCAGAGCAGATTTGAGCAATGTATTTCTCTGTTCCAGAACTTTATAATAATGACGGAGATTATCACAGTAAGAAGGTGATAGTTGTGTCAGTTCCATGTCAATAAAACGCCTTCTCACACCGGGACTTCCTTTTATGATTTCAAGATCATCAGGAGAAAACATAACGGCATTTACCGTTCCAACCAGTTCAGTAGCGGTTCTGACAGTTTTATTATTAACCCTGATTATTTTGGAAGAACTCTTAGGGGAATTCTTTGAGATAAGAACTTCTATATGTATTTTTTCTCCATGAATACAGGTGATTTCTGCTGCTACTCTGGAAAAATGTTCTTCCCAGTTAACAAGTTCTATTTCTTTTCCTGCACGAAAAGACTTACCTGTTGTAAACAAAAAGAGAGCCTCCAGCAGATTACTTTTCCCCTGAGCGTTTGCTCCAAAAATGACATTCAATTCAGGATGAGGCTCCAGGTGTGCTTCTCTATAATTTCTGAAATGAATAAGAGTAAGCCTGTTTATATACAAATATCTATTTCCTCATAAAAATCAAAGAGTTAAAACTACTATCCCTGTTTCTTCCTATTATTGCCTTTTCTTCTCTTCTGTTTATTCCTCTTTTCTTCTATTTTGCGAGATCTATCTTCCATTTCCTTTTTAATTGAATCTTCAATTTTCCCTTCAAACTCTTCAAATACTCCCGCTGAATAGGATTGCAATTTCTCCCAATTAATTTTCTTCAATTTTTTACAGTACACCTGCCTCTCATTGTAATGAAAATTTAATATTATAATAACAAAGGAGAATAAGTTTGTCAAACAAAAGGGGATGATTTGACAAACATATATCCTGATGATAAAATTATAAAAAACGAAATTATAATATCTCTGGAAAGCTTTATATACTATACTGTGTAGTTAGTTTCATAACAATTTATAATTAATAATCTCGTAATGCGTAAAGCGTGATGAGTGATGCGAATGAGCGACAACGCATTACGCATTACGCTTTATTTAAAATTATAATAAGGAATAGAATTTTATTAATTGTCTCTTTCCTCGCGTCACGCGTTACGCGTTACGCGTCACGATTTAATATATTTGAGGTAGTTATTGTCACTCTCAGGTTATAAAATACACTATAAAAGGATAAAATAATGAGGAGCAAAGCCGATCCCCATATTCATACAGGTGCGAGCGACGGGTTTGAAAGCCCTGAAGAAATAATGAATTATGTTGTAGAACATACGGACCTCCGGGTCATAGGATTTGCTGACCACAATACTATTTCCGGTGCTGTAGCCGCTTTAGAATATAAGAAAAAGCACCCTGTAACATTCAAAAATCTTGATATAATAATCGGGGAAGAAATAAGCAGTAAAGAAGGTCATATTATAGGGCTTTATCTGGAAAAACCTGTTTCTCCTCATATGAGTGCCGCTCAAACAGTAGATGAGATACACCATCAGGGAGCTATTGCCATTGCTCCCCATCCTTTCAATCTGGTTTTAGGTTCTAAAGGGCTGGAAGCTGTAGGCACTCTCGTAAACAAACTCCCTTTCGATGCAGTTGAAACGAGGAATTCCAACCCGCTCCAGCTTTTCTCCAATTACCTGACAGAGGCAGTAAATTATTTTACAAAAAAACTGCCTGTAACAGGTGGAAGCGATGCCCATTTTCTATCATCTGTAGGCAGGTGTTATACTACTTTTGAAGGAAGTACGGCTACGGATTTCAGAAATTCCATAGAAAAAAAACTGACCAGGGCATGCGGTTTCGTATGGGGGCCCGTATGTTTTACCCGTTTTCTTCTGGAACAGAGAAGAAAGGGCTTTAACCTGAAAAGCCGGTATTCTCAATTTCAATCTTCCAGAAACGATCTCTTTATAGAGGTAGCAGATATGCCCGGTATAAACCTGGTCATATTGAGATGTGCAGGAAACCTGGGAGGATACAATGCAGATATATTAAATGAAAAAATAAAATCCTTTATGAACAGGGAAAAATTAAATCTCATAGTAAACCTGGATAAAGTACCTTATATAGACAACAGAGGTCTTTCAGCCCTCAGTTACGCCTTTGAGTTTGTCAGGAAATACCGGGGTAATTTCATATTATGCAATCTTCAGCCACAGGTAGAAAATGTTCTGAAAGAGCTTGAAAAACTGGATGACTGGTTTGAAATTTACCCGGAAGAAGGAGATGCCATAGTAGATTGTGACGGAGATTCTAGATATTAAGAACCTGTCCGAAAAGTCCTTTTAGATCTGTTCAAGCAGAGTCTGTGAAAGATGACTCTCTACTTTTCAGATAGTCTCTAATTACCGTTCCAGGTAAAAGGGTACCAAAAAAATAATCAAGTAGACACCTGTCGCAGGACGGGCTCTGGAGAAAAATATATA
>JBEHWP010000310.1:0-7287 GCA_040217665.1 Vulcanimicrobiota bacterium | reverse complement strand
AGGAAAATGGAGGAAAAATACCGGGAAAACCGGAAGAATTAAAACCCGCTTATATAGCGGAAATTCCTTCGGCACCATATGGCGGATCTTATGTTATCCTTCCTCTGGATGAAAAACAGACAGGAGAATATCCTCCTTTTTATACAGGTTTTTCCGGCATATTACCGGGCCTTGAAAAAGATTTCCCGAAGTATTATTCTCAGGGTTGTATTACCATCGGGAAAGGTGAGACAGGACAGGAAAAAATAATGCCTGTACCCATGATGGATATGGTTTTTGTTATGGGCATAAAAAATAAAGAACCTTTTAAAAAGCTTCTTGACCTTGCCTCCCCCTTTATACCTGCCAAACTGGAGGAAATCACTTACAGGAGGACAGCTTATTCTACCTTTAATAATTTAAATGTAGCAGGCACTCCTTTTAACCTTTCATGTGCTTTTATAGGTGATTATTTTGTTATAAGTACAGGAAAAACCGTAAAACCTATGGAACATGTTATAGATACGTTCCGCGGAAATAAAAAATCTATTCTTAAGATGAAAGATTATAAAACAGCCATTCAGGAAATGGGAGACGGCCATGTTACAGGTTTTTCCTATATGAATATGAATGATATCCTGAAAGTATCTGCCATATTGCCTGAGAATGAAGAGATTGGTAAAGAGAACATGAAAAAAGTCTCAGAACAGTTCAGATACATATGGAGTTCGTCTATGGTAGAAGATGACGGTATTCATTCGGTTATGTTCATACCTTTAAATTAGAACAGTGAAAAGTGGGTCGTGAATGGAGATAGTACCTGTTCACGGCTCACTTTTTTTTCGTGAAGAGTGAAGAGTGAAGAGTAAAAAGTGAGTAATAGGGGCGAACCACCAACCTGTCACGCGTTACGCGTTACCCGTTACGAGAGTTATGTATTATTTATGTTTACCTCAATAGTTACGAAGTGGATCTTCTGATTTTCCGGTAAAGAATAAGACCTGTTATGATCATTCCGATGCTGATTAACTGGGCTACAGTCAGTCCCAGAGTGAGAGGGAGGAAATGTTCTCTCCAGAATTCTACGGTAAAACGTACTATGCCGTAAAGGAATATGAAACCACAGAATACCTCTCCTTTATATCTATTTTTTTTCCACAGATATAAGAGTATTAAAAAAACTGCCAGATCAAGGAAACTTTCATAGAGTTGTGTGGGATGTCTCGGCAAATCTCCTGTTCTGGGGAAAATGACAGCCCAGGGAAGAGAAGACGGTTTCCCGTAACAGCAGCCGTTAAGAAAGCATCCTATTCTGCCGAAGACCAGTCCAAGTATGCCGCATAAAACAGATAAATCTGCCACATCGAGAAAAGGAATTTTTTCTGTTCTTGAAAAATATATCATAAATAAAATTCCTCCTGCCACACCTCCATGCCATGCAAGCCCGCTTCCTGTAACACGGAAAATCTCCAGAGGCGATGCAATAAAATTATGCAGATGTAAAATAATAAATAATATTTTTGCCCCGGCAAGGCCTGAAAGGAAAACAAACAAAATCATATATATGGTTTTATCTGTTTTAAAATTCCTGTCTTTCCCGCATATAATGCCGCAGATAAAAGCAGCAATAACACCGAGAGACACCATAAAGCCGTATGAATATACAGGTGTTGAACCTATATGAAAAAGTATTTTATATATATCAATCACCTCTATTGTAATGTGTAATTTACGTGACGCATAACGCATGACGGGTGGGTCGTAATGCTTGATCGTTATAATCGTGACACATGACGGGTAAGTATCCCTTTCACTTTTCACGACTCACGACTCACGACTCACCACTCACTAAAACAGCGTTCTCTGCGATTTAAGTTTTATATTTAAAAGAACGCCTGCAGACATCATATTGGTTAAGAGGGAACTGCCTCCGACACTTATAAACGGAAGAGGTATTCCTGTAATCGGCATAATACCTATATTCATTCCTATATTTTCCATTATATGCAATACAAACATGGATACAATTCCGAGTGCAATAAGTGTGCCAAAAGAATCCTTTGCATTTTTTGCTATGGACAGACCTTTCCATATAATAATGAAATAAGCAATAAGGAGAAGCATACATCCTGCGAAACCAAATTCTTCTCCTATAACTGAAAAGATAAAATCTGTCGTATGTTCGGGAACGAAATGGAGATGACTCTGAGTACCCTGAAGAAACCCTTTGCCAAATAATTTCCCGGAACCTACCGCTATTTGAGCCTGAAGTATATTCCATCCTGCACCTGCAGGATCATTTTCTGCATTGATAAAACTTGTGAGTCTCTGCCACTGATAGGCTTTCAGAAAAAAAGGTGCTATTGCTGTACCCAGGAGAATGACTCCGAGCAAATATAAAGGATTAACACCTGTATAAAAGAGCAATGTAAAGGTAATTCCGATAAGCACAATTGACGTGCCGAGATCCGGTTGCAGTAAAACCAGACCTATAATAAATCCGGCATGTAAAGCTATTCTGGTAAGTACAGAAAGTCTGTTTATTTTTTCCTGATTCAGGGATAATAATCGTGAAAAGGTAATTATAAAAGCCAGCTTTGCCGGTTCCGAAGGTTGAAATGTTCCCAGGCTTCCAAGTGTTATCCAGCTCTGAGCTCCTCTTATATTTTCACCTTTTATAAGTACTATCAGTAAGAGAATAACAGTGCAGATATAGATGTAAATCCTGCATTTACCCCAGAACTCATAGTCTGCTGTCGTCATAACAGACATGGCAACCAGCCCTACCAGGAAAAATGTAACCTGTCTCCTGAATTCGGAAGACAGTCCTTCACCTCTGTAACTTGCACTGTAAATCATCATTATACCGAAGAGTATAATAGCCAGTACTGTTATAATAAATATAAAATCAAGATGTTTGAATTTGTTCATAAGTATCGTAACGCGTAACGCGTAATGCGTGATGGGTGGTTTCACCGGTACCGGGCGAACACAGGGGGCGCCCACCTACTACTCACTTTTCACTACTCACCATTCACCTTTTTCTCCATCCTTTTTTTCTTTATGTCAAAATAATCCTTTATAACCTCTGTGCCAAGCGGTACAGCACTTTTGCCTGCATATCCTCCTGCCTGTTCAAGAAACACCGATATGGCTATTTCCGGATCGTCTGAAGGAGCAAAAGCAACAAACCATACGTGATTTTCACCTGTTGGATTTTCTGGAGTCGGAAAGTTTTCTGCTGTTCCTGTTTTTCCGGAAATTTCTATTCCCTTGATATTTCCTGCTGTAGACGTTCCACTGGTAACAGCCATTCTCATGCCATTTTTTATTACATTCAAATTATATTCGGACACATTCATTTTACGATGGTTTTTTGCTTTATACTCATAAATAATGTCTCCCTGTTCTGATGCAATTTTTTTTACCAGATGAGGAGGGTTATAGTCACCATTACCGGCAAGTATGGCTGTTACCACTGCCATTTGAAGAGGGGTGACAAGCAAATAGCCCTGTCCTATAGACATATTTACAGTATCTCCTATGTACCATTTTTCCCCTATTGTTTTTTCTTTCCATTTCTCTGTAGGTAAGAGACCGGGATTCTCACCCGGCAGTTCTACCCCTGTAGCGATACCAAGGTTAAATTCTTTTGCATACTCTTCTATTTTTTTTAGGCCCAGTTTCATACCGAGTTCATAAAATACAACATCACATGATTCTGCAATGGCATTAGTAAAATCTATTTTTCCATGACCTGTCCTTAAATCACAGTTGAAAATTTTATCTTCTACTTTTATGTAACCGGCACAGTAGAAAGGTGTCCATTCACCTACTATTTTTTCCTGGAGAGCAGCGGCAGAGGTTATAATTTTAAATGTTGAAGCAGGAGGATAGAGACCTGATATGGTACGGTTAAATAATGGTTTCCACGGGTTTTCTATAAGCTGTTTATAATTTTTTTCCGATATGCCTGTTGAAAATAGATTCGGGTTATAATCAGGTTTACTGGTCATTGCCAGAATATCACCTGTTTTTACAGAGATGACTGTTACTGTTCCTGCTTTAGTTTTACCTTTTGCGAATGAAAGTCTTTGAAGCATCATTTCCAGTTCTTCTTCTGCTGCTCTCTGAAGATCTTTATCAATAGTCAGATATATGTTGTTCCCTGAAATAGGTATTGTTTCACCGAGAACTTTTACTATATTTCCTTCGGCATTCACTTCTATTTCTTTTATACCCTGTTTACCTCTGAGAGTAGAATTATAATATAATTCAATACCGTCTTTACCTATTATTTCCCATGGCTGATAATTTTGCTCCTTTACATCTTCCAGTTCTTCATCGGTAGGTAGACCTACATAGCCAATTACATGGGAGGCAAGATTGCTCCCAGGATAATTTCTTATTGGTTCTGTTTCTATATATACTCCGGGAAGAGAAGAAAGTATTTCTGAGAGTTCCGCCACTGTCTGAAGGGTGAGATCATGTTTTATTTCTACAGGTGTAAACAGCGGATAGGGAGAAAATTCTATTTTTTCTTTTATATCTTTTTTACTGATCGCCAGAATCTTTTCAAGTGTAGAAAAGGTTTTTTCTTCATTTACCAGTTCTGTCGGGTTTATTGTAAGCAAAAAAGAAGGTTTATTATTACTCATTATCTGACCATTACGATCGTAAATGAGTCCTCTCTGAGCTTTTGTATAGGTTCTTCTCACGATATTTTTTTCCGCTTTTTTAAGGAGTTCATTGCCTTTTATTATTTGAAGCTGAAATAATCTCACAGAAAGGCCTGTGAATATTAATAATATAATTATTTTAAATATAAAATCACTTCTGTTATTCATAATTATACCGGGTTTTATATCTCTGGCTGAAGAGTTTATTTAAATTAGCAAAGAGCAGTAAAAAGAAAGGAAGAAAAATAAGATTTAATAGCACCTGGATTAATATTTTCTCAATAAAATTTGGAGGTAAGACCCTTCTGGTTCCGAGAGTAAAATAAAAAAGGAGATGAATGGATTCATTTATAAATGTACTTATGATTACAATTATGACAGGTGTTAATAGATTGGAATTACTGAAATTATCCTTTGAATATCCTGCAAGAAGACCTGTAGACGTTTTACTGATACAGCAGGCTCCCAGGCTTTTCAGTGATATAAAATCCTGAACCATACCTGCTATAAAACCAAACATACTGCCTCTTACTTCTCCTCCATGTAAACTGAAAGATACTACAACTATGAGGGTTAGATCCGGTATGACTCCCTTCCAGCTTATTCCAGACAGGACACTTCCCTGTATTATTATAGAAATGATCATTATAATGACACCTGTGAAAAAAAACATAATGTTAATTTCCTTCCCCTGGAATTGTTTCTACAGGATTTTCCTTCAGAATTAATACATGTTCCAGGGATTTAAATTTTGCTGACAGTGTAATCTCTGCTGTTTGAAATAATTTATCATTGCTCCGATATAAATTCGTAATATATCCTATAGTAATACCTTTCGGATATATTTTGCCCAGTCCTGATGTTTCAACTGTATAACCTGTTTTAATATTTTTATCAGGAATTATATATTTCATTTCACATTTCTGTCCTGACCCGTAAATTATTCCGGAATTCCTTGTTTCTCTAATAATAGCAGGTACTGCACTTTCATTATCCAGAAGTAACATTACCTTGGAACTCTGTGGAGATACTACCATAACTCTTCCTATTAATCCATTATTATCTACTACAATCATATCTTTTTTTATTCCGTCTACAGCCCCTTTATCTATTGTTATAGATTGAAACCAGCTGTTAGGTTCTCTCCCTATTACCTGTGCTGCAACAGTTTCCATTAGAAGACTGTTTTTAAAATCCAGCATGTCTCTTAATCGTTTATTTTCTTCTATATATCCTTTAAGTGTTTCTTTTTCCCTCTGAAGTAAAAGTATATGATTTTTTAAATTATTATTTTCTTCTACGACGTCTTTATTTTTTTTGAAGGTTGACAGAATTACTGAGAGTTTATTTTTTGCTGTATTAATTATTTTCTGCAATGGTAATGTTATATAAGAAACGATATTTTCGACACAGTTACTTTCTCCGCTTTCTATGTCCCTGTTCTGGTAGAAAACTATGACAAGTGATAGTATTATGAGGAGAAGAAAAATACGGGGGAATGTTTTTCTTCTTTTACTCGAATATTTCATTTACGCAGTTACCTCTTATTTGTGATGTGTAAAAACAGTTGTTTTCCTGTCATGTGTGATTGGGCAGTCTGCAAGTCATGCGTCACCGGTCACGTATTTATATATAATATTTTATCTGTTTTTTTTCTCTCATTACCTCTTTAAAAAGAATTTGATTGGTAAAAAGATGGCCAAGTCCTATAGCTACCGTAGAAACAGGATCTCTGGCAATTTTAGCAGGAATGCCCGTAAGTTTTTCTATTACTTTATCAAAACCTTTTAATAAAGAAGTACCTCCTGTAAGAATTATACCATGTTCCTGTATGTCATTTATAAGATCAGGGGGGGTTTTTTCAAGACCTACTTTTATTATATCAAGCATTTCTTTCAGAGTTTCACTTAAAATCTCTCTGATTTCTCCTTCATGGATTTTTACTGTTTTAGGGAGACCGCTTATGACATCACTTCCCTTTACAGTCATAGACATTTCATCCGGATGGGGATAGGCGGAACCGAGGAAAATTTTTATCTCTTCAGCCGTATTATTTCCTATGGCGAGATTATGTTGCTGTCTCATAAAGCCTATAATTTTTTCTGTAAGCTCATCGCCTGCTATCTTCAGGTTTTCATTTACAATACTTCCGCCCATTGATATTACTGATACCTGAGTGGTTCCTCCCCCTGTATCAATTACCATATTACCTCTCGCTTCCAGTATGGGAAGACCGCACCCTATAGCTGCAGCTACAGGTTGTTCAAGGGTAAATACTTCTCTTGCACCTGCCTGAGTTAGTGCTTCTACTACTGTTCTTTCTTCTACGGAACTTGCTCTTGAAGGGATACCTATTATAACTTTAGGCCCTATTATGGAATTTCTTCTGTCGAGTCTTTTCATAAAAATGGAAAGCATTTCTTTTACTGCTTCAAAATCTGATATAACACCATGCTTCATAGGCCTTATGACTTCTATATGTCTTGGTACTCTACCTTCCATATGCTTTGCATCATGGCCTGTTGCAAGAATCTTTTCTTCCTCTTTATCTATGGCTATATAGGAAGGTTCACAGAGTTTAATACCCTTTCCTTTTACATATATGGGAGTATTTGCTGTGCCGAGATCT
>JBEHWP010000309.1:0-7306 GCA_040217665.1 Vulcanimicrobiota bacterium | reverse complement strand
GTTCAATAAAGAAAGAGAAATAATTATAAAAAATCTCTATCTGATAAGGAAAATAAGGATTTTATTTTACATATATGAATTAGAAGACTGGCTTAAAAGAGATAAGAGAAATATTCTTTTTCCATTACTTTATATGCCTGTTTTTCTGACGGGATATATTTTGAGCAGATTTTATGATCCTTTTTATATAACTTATAAATTATATAAGAATTACCGGTATCAGAAGAAAGAAAATTTATCTATGGCCTTTATTTTAGGAGTCTAAACATAAAAAAGGCAATATACATAAAAAATATTGCCTTTTTTATCTTAAATATCTCACCCTAACAGTTTAACAAGTTCCTCATATTCTTCATCTTTCATGCCGAAATAATTTTCCGGCTGAGGGAAGGTCTTCCCTGTTACTTCATTTACATAACCTTTAAGTCCTTCCAGTATGACTCCTCCGGCATCTCCGAAGACCTTTGCCATTTTCGGTTTGAATTTCGGATAGAGACAGAACATGTCATGGTATATGAGAAGCTGTCCGTGGGCATCTGCACCTGATCCCAGGCTTATTATGATACAGTCTTTTACCTGTTCCGTAATCAATTTACATACCCTGTCAGGAACCATTTCCAGTAATATGGCGAAAACCCCTGCTTCATCAAGTGCCAGTGCACTTTCTATAATTTTTTTCGCCTGAAGTGCCCCTTTGCCCTGAACTTTAAATCCTCCGAGAGCACCTGCACTCTGAGGGGTAAGTCCCAGATGGCCCATGACAGGAATTCCTGACGATATAATACCTTTCACTCTATCTAAAATTTCTATGCCGCCTTCCAGTTTTATGGCATCACATGCAGCTTCTGCCATAAACCTTCCTGCATTTCTTATGGCATCTTCCACACATGGCTGGTAGGTCATATAGGGCATATCCCCTATAAGCCATGCATTGGGAGAGCCTCTTCTTACTGCCTGGGCATGACGGAGCATATCATTCATTGTTACAGGAAGGGTGCTGTCATAACCTAACATGGTCATGCCCAGACTGTCTCCTACGAGTATTATATCAATACCTGCTTCTTCCTGAAAATATGCTGTTGGATAATCATAACAGGTAAGCATTGTAATCGGTATTCCCTTTTTCTTTTTCTTAAAGAGATCGGGAAGGGCTATTTTTTTACGATCTGACATTTTGTATTGTAACTCCTTTCTTTAAATCGTGACGCGTAACGCGTAACGCGTCACTGGTGGTTCGTGATGAGTATTTTCACCCGGTACCGGGCGAACACAGTATTTCACCCCTTCTCACCACTCACTTATGTAAATTCTTCGCCGCTATAAAGGAAAGCCCTTTTTCTGTGAGAGCTTTTGCAGTTAAATTTACAGACCTGTGTTTATCCATATAATTTTTAAGTAAATACTTCATATGGCCGGAAGCTTCAATTTCTTCTTTTGTTCTGAAATATTCGAGTATATCGGAAGGATGTTCACTTATCCTTTCGTCTTCCTCTTCTCCTCCTTCATGTTTTGCAGAAATATTCGGAACCTTTGCTGCAAGCTCTAAGAGTTCTTTTCTTCTGTTGTAAGGCTGTTTTACGATACTTTTCCATGTTTCCGTAATGTGGTGTTCAAAACGTACATTATCTTCCAGTCCCAGAGATTTTCTTATTTCCGAAGTCACCTCTATGGTTTTATTGTCAACAGAATTACTCCAGTTAAAGCCTATGAGTGATGTTTTCCCGTCATCATCGGCAAATAGTTTTGCTCCCATAAGAGTCCACAGCGCTGCATAGGGATTGTCATTACCCATATATACGGAAATTTTAAATTCATTATGAACGCCGAGTTTATGGAGGAGATAACCTAACATGACAGTGCCGGGATTTACATTCAAAACCTGTTTTATACCATAATTTGTATAGTAATATAAAAATTCATCAATCCATTGGATAGCATGTTCGTTTGGCTGCCCCACACCTCCGAAATAACCGGTAATTGTTTCAGGTCCTCCGAGATGAATATTGGAACCGTCAGTACCTTTTGTATCAAGGGTTTCTACATAACTTGCTCCTATGATTTCCATAGAGGCCGCCACTGCAAGTATATCTCCGTTATCACTTTCCTGTTCCTTCATCTTTCTGACTCTTATGAATCTTCCCGGCATGAGTTCTTTATTTTTTATGGATTGTTTTGCCTCTTCTATTAAAAAAGGAAAATACTGGAGTGCACTTATCTCAAGAGTAACAGGATTTTCTTCATTGAATGTTACGGATTTATTATCCAGAATACTTTTTCTGTAATCTGCTACAGAGATAAAAGCTCCGCTGTCTCTCTGCTCTATAAGCCATTCTACATCTTTAAGATAGGGAGATTTTATTTCCTTTAATCTATTCAGAAGGTTCGGAAGTTTTCTTGCTTCCTCTGCTTTCCTGTTTATTTCTTCCGGTCCTCCGTATTTTTCCACTACCTTTAAGAGATCGTTTATGACTCTGTTATTCGGAGCCAGTAAAAAATCGTTAATCTCTTTCAATCTCTCTTCGGAGATTTTCAGCTTTTCTCTGAGTTTATCAGACATACTAATGAGCCTCCTTGTTGATTTTTTTTAATTTTTTATCCGGTACCTGTGGGGTAAATCTTTATTGTAGATGGTATTTCTGAAACTCCCTTCAGGTTTATATAAATAGAAAAAGCCTCCATAGAATAAAAATGCTTCTGGCTGAAGTAATTTTTTCCTACACCCAGGGTGCGTCCCTTCTCATCATGGACACTTACAACTACATAAATACCGTTCATCCATTCACCGGTACCATATAATTCACCGTTTACATACAATTCCCCTGTCTCATTAATTCTCGCAAAAAGTCCGTCAATCCTGACACTGAGTCTCTGTTCCAGGTCTGCCTGTCTATCTATAATGTGAGTAATGTCTTTTATCTCTTTTTTTTTCTGAGGAGAAGATTTATTTTCTATGTCATAAAGGAAAGAATTAAATATTTTTTTAAACACTATGAATATCCTTTCGTTACGGGTTGCAAGTATTTAAAGCTTATATATTTTAAGCAATATTATACTGCCTTCATATAAAAATATAATCGGAACTGCTACAAGTATCTGTGTAAACATATCAACTGAAGGTGTTATAACACCTGCTATAACAAAGGATACAAGAATTGCATATTTACGATATTTTGAAAGTTTCTCTGAATTTACAAGACCTATTTTCCCGAGTAGAAGTGCTACAAGAGGCAGTTCGAATACAACGCCGCATGAAATTATAACGGACAGAGCAAAAGAAAAATAATTGCTTACTGACAGCATGGGCTGAAGATCTACTGTGGAAAAATTGATGAGGAATTTTATGCCTGCAGGCAGTATGAAAAATGTCCCTCCTGCCACACCGGAAGAGAAGAGAAAAATTACCAGTGGCATAAAGGTAAAAAAATATCTTTTTTCCTCGGGCTTGAGAGCAGGATTTATAAAAGCCCATATCTGATATAATACCATGGGAGAAGCCAGTATGAGCCCGCATACAAAAGATACCTGAATGTGTGTAACAAAACCTTCCGACGGGGTAAGATAAACAAGTTTATTCTGCCCGATAGGCGCAGCAAGTATATGCATTATTCTGGCTGCTACAAAATATCCTCCAATACTGCAGAAGATTACCGATAAGGCAGATATTATTATCCTCCTTCTCAGCTCTTCTAAATGGTCTATAACAGTCATTTTCCCGTCTTCCATTGGAGGACCTCCCGAAGATTAAATGTACTTTGCCAGAGTTTCAGACAGATCTGCTGCTACAGTTATAAATTCCCTTGCTTTCTCTTTTACTTTTTCATCGAATTTCAGATTGTCAAGAATTTTATATACTGTTTCTTTTTCTCTTTTGTCTACATATTTATCCGAAAGAGGTATGAGGGACATCTGTAGTACGAGAGTCGCTTTGGCTGTATCACTTTCTATCCCTGGTAGCAGTTCCAGCACATCCTTCGGATTATTTATATCATCTTCCAGGATTACTTCCTGTTCTTTTGTCATAGTACCGTTTTTTGAAATATTTGCCAGTATTAACTTTATTTCTTCTCCGCTCAGATAATTATCACATTGAGCTATAGACAGTAATATCCTGCTGAGCTGGAAAAATTCTTCTCCCAGCTCTTTTTTTTCTGTACTCATATTAAATCCTCCTGGGTGACTTTAATTTTTTTATACATTATAACACATATCTTTATTGTATAAAATAAGGGGTAAGGATTTTTATGAAAATCCTGTAATAGCAGTGCTCAGTGACCGGTAAAAAGTGAATATAATTTATTATAGTGTGTTTTATAGCTTATTAGAATTATCGTGAAGCGTGAATTGTGAACCGTGAGTCGTATCTACCACTTACGACTCACGATTTCAGTAAACTGCTCACTGCTCACTGAAAAATGATACCCTGCCCTCTGCGACCGTCAAGCTGCACTTCCAGAGGTTTTTCAAGCCTTATGTGTCTTAAATGATTGCTTTCCTTTGCTACAGGTTGACTGTCAAGCCATGACCAGTCAAGTTTACAGTCAGGATGATTCAGAGGTACTGTGAAATAGCCAATCCTGAGAGATGTCATATTCTGGAAGAAATGTGAGCCCTGGGAAGGATCTACATTCATATTATCAAGGCTTGCCTCTACAATAACCTTTACACCGCTTATATGACTCCATTTTACCGGTATGCCAAGCCACGGATCCGTAGAACCCCAGCGCCCCGGTCCTATCAACAGATAAGGGCTTTTTTCTGCTCTGAGCATGGTGTTCATCCTGTCAACTTCTTTTGCTATGAGGGAACTTTTTGATGGGTCGAAGGTTTCCCTTTTTACGTAAACTATATCGTGTATGTTTTTTATTATACCGTTACCAAGGGCAAATTTACTGTAACACAGAGAAGGCTTTTCTTTTATATCGGATAATTCTACCTGAACCAGTTCATCACTTACTACAAGAGGTCTTACCTGAAGGAAACCGAAATGTGCAGGAAGACCTTTTTCTGAGTCCAGTGTTACAGCAAATTCAATCTCTACAGGACATCCCATGGAATCTTCACTCAATTTAAGGAGATATTCCAGAATTTTTGACAGAGGAAATATTTCATTTTTCAGTATATGGGCAAACGTGATAAGTTTTGGCCCATGTCCGAAGATTCCGTCGTAAACCCTGTCATTATCCCCTGAATAGGTAGATGCCAGATATTTCAATGTTCCGTCATGTTCTGCCCTGTCTATACCGAGTTTTATAAGATATTGATCCTCTTCAGCAAAAGCAGTTGAAATTCTGTGTTCAAGATCTATTCCGTAAAATTCTTTCTGGGAATAATCAAATATATCCCTTATATTACCGAATTGAGGCAGAATCCCGGGATAGGCAGGTGTATATCTCAGTGATATACCTCCGTCTACTATCGTTTTACCCAGTCCGAGAGCCAGATTGGCCACGCCATCTTCAGGCTTTGAATTTCCTACGGGGTAATAGTTATAAGATCTCGCTACCCCTGAAAAATGCGGGTAAAAAGCATTGCCATGAGCTTTACCGACTACCTCCTGAATGATAACTGCCATTTTTTCATCTTCTACCATGCTGGGAGTAGTTTCTATATAGGCTTTTGCATTTTTAAAAAATGTTGAAGCATAGACAAGCTTTATGGCACTGGCAAGACTTCTGAAACGGTCATCAATATTTAGTTGATTGTTAGGGAGCATTTTTGTAATATAAACACCTGCAAATGGTTGATAGAGCGCATCTTCAAGAAGGCTCGACGACCTGACTGCGAGAGGAACTTTTACATGACGTATAAATTCTCTTATATCTCCTACTGCCGTAGCAGGCAATTCTGCATTCAAAAATTCATTTGCTATCATCATATCAGATGTTTCTTCAAGAGCAAAATCCAGAAGATTATTTTTCTTTATAAAAGAGTCGAACATATCTGTTCCGAGAACCAGTGTTGAAGGTATGGATATGGAAACATGGGGGAATTGTTTTTCTTTTAAATATCTGGCAAGTACTTTATCAATAAAAGCAAGACCTCTGGCTTTTCCTCCTATAGAACCACTACCTATGCGGCTGAAATTATAATAATCATGATGAAAATGCCTTGAATAACTGACAATAGAGCCTCTATAACTTTTTTTCCTGTATTCTATAAAAATATTTTTAATCACTTCCCTGAGTGTTTCCGATGTTTTGTTTTTTAAATCTGTTAAAGAAGAAACAGACCTGGCAAGCTCAAATTCTGTCCTTGCAAGAAGCCATCTTGTAAGATTTCCATTTCTTACATATTCAGTCAGAATGTCTCCCGGCAATGTATCTATAAGTGAATATAAAGAAGTAATATTTTTTATTCTTCCCGTTTCCTTCCCTTCATGGTCACGGAAAATAAGATCTCCGAAACCGGTAGAATGTTCAAAGAAATTTCTGAAATCACTTACCAGAGTATGAGATTTCTTAAAGAGAAAATTTGTCTGCAGCTTTTTGCTTATTTCTTCATCTTCATGATTATTGGATTGCAGCAATACAGGCAGACAGGGAAATTCTTTTCTTATTATGGTGATAAAATCGAGTCCTGCATTATTGTCCATAATACCATCTCTTGTGAAGGAACATTCGCTTATTACTGCCATTAAATTGTCTTTAAATTTTTTGTAAATCCTGAGAGCTTCTTCAAAGGAAAGAGCCAGATGAACCCTGGGTCTTGCTCTCTGTCGGAGGGATTTTTCACTCCATGTGAGACTGTCCTGTAAAAGCAGGGCTGTCTGATCCCAGAGTTCTTCAAATAAAATATGAATATATCTGGAATAGGAGCTTATTGAATCTTCAATGACGAGGATATTCTGAACACCGATAAGGGAGGTATCTTTTTCGGCATTTTTCATGTCTTCTATATATTGAATAATACCTGTAAGGATTTCCCCGTCGCCTTGCCAGATGAAAATTCTGTCTATTGCTGTTTCATCATATATTTCAAGAAGTCTGGCAAGTTCCGGAGTATTATAGGCCAGTATGACAACAGGCATATGAGGGAGTATTTCTTTGACTTTACGTCCGAAAGTAAAAGGATCCATATCACCTATTCTCATTATGGTAACTACCATATCAAACTGCTCTTCTGTCAGTTTTTTAAGGGCTTCCTGTCCGCCTTTTATTCTGTGTAATGCAGGTACATAACCGAGATCTCTCTGTTTATAGGCAGCTCCCAGAAGATCGGTGAGTCGCCCGTCTTCTTCCAGAAGAAAGTAATCATAAAGACTGGCAACAAGAAGGACTTTCCTTACTTTATAGGACATAAGGGAATG
>JBEHWP010000308.1:0-7315 GCA_040217665.1 Vulcanimicrobiota bacterium | reverse complement strand
TATGTAGAGTCTTCTACGGATTTAACCTACCAGCAGGCTAAAGACTATATAGAAATGCTGGAACGTCAGGCTATATCAGCAGGTGTCTGGAAACCTGCAGCAGAGTATCGTAAAGAAAAAGAGCGCGAAGATATGGCGACTGACAAACAAATCAGAATGATAAGAGCTATGTGGAGTGAGATTTCTTACGAGAAGAACAGAAAGAAAAGAGATCTTGCCCTGGGTAAGCTGCTGGAAAGAATTGTGAAGGTGTCACATATAAACTTCCTTTTGAAGGAAGATGTTAAAAAGGTTGTCAATGCCTTAAAGGCAATGAAGACTGCAAAAGAAAAGAAAGGTTTGAGGAGAGAGGCTTAATGTTTACAACTGATTATACTGAAGATAGAACAGCCGGGGTATTTATGATAAAAAATATTGCACTTGGTAAAGTCTTTATTGGCTGTTCTTTAAAACTGAGAGATGCAATGAATTACTATTTATCCTGCCTGCTTAACGGCACACTGCGAAATAAAGCACTGCAGGAAGATTTCAATCTTTTCGGCAAAAAGGAATTTGAATTCCAGGTAATTGAATTCTGTCTGCCGGAAGAGATTAAGAGGAAAAAAGAATTTTATTTGAGATTTTACAGATCTTACTCTAATGGTATTTACAATGTAATGAATTACAGACCTGTAATTCAGAAACCGCAGAGTAAACCTGCCAGTCGAAAAAAACAGAAAGAAATGTTTTATTCAGTTTAGGAGATATTATGGAAGATTTCTTTGATGGTTTGAGTATTGAAGATATGCCTTCGGAAGATTTAAAGCTTGTAGCAAGAGCCTGTGGCGTAGAGGTAGCTGCAAAACTACTTAAAGAGCTTCCCGGCGTAACTCTGTATGTTCCGAAATCCGGCATAACGCAGGTTAAAAAGAACTATATCCGTAAAAGTTTCAACGGAACAAATGCAAAGAAATTAGCCATTGAGACGGGATACAGTGAAGTCCACCTGTATGCGATTGTCAGGGAAGGGAAAACGATGCCGGGAGAAAGAGATATAGAAATTATCCAGATGGATATGTTTAATAATGATAATGGAGGTATTGAGGATGAAAACTGAGGAAAACATTCAAGTTTTTGAGAGCGTAGAAGATGGAAACTATAAACCTCAAAAAAGCTTGATTGAAAAAATGGAAGATTATGAGCATGAAATAGAAGGCTTGAAAGCTGAAAACGAAAGGCTTCAGAAGAGGGTATCTGAGCTGCAGGCCAAGACCTGTAATACTGATGAACATGGCTATGGCGTAGAGGAAAGAGAAAAGCAGGTTCAGGAACTTGTTCAGACTTTAAGCAGGAAAGATAATGAAATACTTATTCTTGAGCTGAAAATAGATGAACTGAGTAAGGAAAAAGAAAACCTGACCGAAGGGAGCGACTGGTTGAAGCAGAGTATGAAAGAATTAAGATCTGAGCTTCATAAATCAAAGATTACCGAAAAACAGACGTCGAATTCGGAAACTACTCTCAAGCAGATTAACCAGGAGCTTGCCAGGGAAAATGAAGAACTGAAATTAACCGTCAGGGAATTAAGGGAAGATATTAACAATTTGCCGGTTTCTATCAAGGTTAGCATAGACAGGGAACTTAATGAGAAAAACTGCGAACTCGCAAAGCTTAATAATTGTTATAAAAACAGGGTACGAAAGGCAGACTGGGCAATGGGTCAGATTGAGACCAATATTCAAATGATTTCTTCTGTTATTAATCACATTAGAGAGGAGATTGTTTGCTGATGCCTGCTATCGCATGGGAAGGAACAAGTGTAACGGTCGAAGGGATTAAGTCTTTTACTTTTGATTTTCAAAATGGAGAAATAGTAAGTTTTTCCGGTATTAAATATATGCCCGGTTATGAACTGAAAGAGACATCTCCTGAGCCTCCGATTTTTATCCCGGAAGATATAGCTTTTGAGGAGCCGGATGAAGAAGAGGAAAACGAAGGAGATTTTTCTGAAAATTTAATTGAGGCAATAGAACAAAGGATTGTTTTATATATAAAGGAAAATCAGCCGTGCACGTTCAGGTATTACACAAGAAATACTGAAACCGACGCTGAAGAATCGGTAAAAGAAGCGGAAGCCATAAAAAAGTTTCTGGGTGCCAGAACAAAAAATTTAATAGGGAAAGCTCTCAGGGGTGTAATTGATAAAGCCATGGTTGCCAGAAAAAGAGGTATGGGATGCGAACCTTTTATTTATGCGCTGCCTGAAGATAGAGGGCTTCTTGATGGGGCAACTGAAAAACAGACGGAAGAATGGATAAAGAAGCTTCATGAAGATAATTCCGAATTAATCGAAGCGACTATAATGGAATATATAAAAAATAAGGGCGGTGCGTCAACATTCAAATATAACTGTAATAAAGATGCGCCGGATTTAACAAAGAAGGAAAATCAGGAAATTAAAGATTTCTTTGCTTTGAAAAAGGTTTTTAAATCGGGGTTTAATCATGACAAAATCAGGCAGGTGCTAAAAAGTCTGATTGAAAAAGGCAGATTGAATTTTCAGGATAAGCTTGCAAGGGGCAAAGGCAGTAATGCGGCGGTATATTCCATCCCGAAATCTGCAAAAAAACATGTCCGAGATGTAGTTCGGATATGCTGTCAAAGGAAAGCACGAAATATACCACAGACCCTGATTTTTTATCAGGAAAGCATTTTGATTATTATCATTGTCATTCCTGCGGGCAGGATTATTACCCGCAAAGAAAGGAGAAATGATTATGTATTTCGATCCTGACGTTATATACAATAATCTTTCTGTAGAGGAGCAGAAAGCCATAGATGATGAAGTAATGGATGAACTGGAAAAAGAAAATCCTTACTTTAAGGATGTGAAGGTTAATTATATGAAAAACACTTTAGTGTTAATGAAAAAAAGGCAGATAATTTTTAATAGATACAGAGGAAAGCTCAAACCTCCGGCAACTGCTATAGTAATAGAAGAGAATGAGAAAGATATAGAAATAAAAGAATTAAAGGAAGAATTGGAGGAGCTGAGGGAACAGCTTAAAGCGCGTGACAGAAAAATCCAGGAACTGGAGTTTACTCTGGATATGTTGAAAGAGGGAGGCGAAAAGCATGCAGCTTAACTTTAATGTAATAGCTGAAATTGTAAGAACTATAGATGTAGAACCTTTAAAATCACAAATGGATAGAGCCAATAAAAGAATGAAAGAAGCCCGGAAACAGAGGGATAACTGGTGGAAGAAACTACCGAGGAAGAGAAGAAGGGCGAGGTGTTAGCAGTGGAGGCTATAGCTGAACTTCTGAGAAGACTGGCGACAAGGATAGATAATTTAAAACTGATTCGTGACGGTTATAATGATTTTGAAATTGATGTTCATAACGAGGCTGTATCAATGGCGAGGAATATAGTATTAATGGAACTTATGAAGCAAGAATAATGGTGAAATTGAAATAGGCGGGATATTTCCCGCCTGTTTTTATTTCTCCAGGTAATCTACCGCATCCTGCTGGATGTCTTCCAGATCTTCATTCGCTAATTCAAAAAAAGGACGGGCGGGCATTGTGAAACCCTTTCCTCTTCCTGCTTTCCCTCCGAAATGATGAATGGCGGCATATCCTTTTTTAAATGGCATATTGGAACCCACTGCCGCAGTCGTAGAATCGTAATCAGGAGAAATGCCTCCCAGTAAATTCCTGTTTACCTGTAATATAGAGCCAGGCCATTTTCCGATTTTACTTCTTTCTTTTTTTGTAGCATCTGCTAGATCTTGCCATTTCCCTCCTGGAAGCCTTGCTCCTTCCGTCTGGAAATTCCTCTGAACTGCAGTATGTATGGTCTCGGAAATAGTTTTCATGAGAGGGGTAAGGTCTCCGAGTTTTCTTTGAACCTGCTTGAGGTAATCCTGAATAGCCTTGTCTTGAATTTCAATTGTAGGAGTGACCATCTTACATCCTTCCGATTACTTCTCTTGCATATTTCATGCCGTCCGTATTCTGCCCTTCATTGTAAGCACAGGCAATGAGTAATTCTGCTGACCGGCTGTTATCTTCTTTTGAGATACCAAAGATGGATTTCAGGTATGAAAGGTGGTAGCATCCGCATTGAATATTAATTTCAGGATTAAAGGGGTCTGAATTTTCGGGAAGCTTAAGAGCCTTTAAACACCCTTTAAAAGTTTCCGGGAGTAATTGCATTAATCCTTTTGCATTGTGGATACTCACGGCTTTCGGATTGTAACTGCTTTCCTGTTGTATTATTGCATCTACGAATTTTTCGTCAAGGCTGTATTGTTTTGAATACTTCTTTATTAAATCTGAATATTTACCTGTTGTTGATGCTACTGTCTGCGCGGTTGGTTTTATATTGAAGTATTTGTTGACACCTGAAGTGATTGCCTGAGCGTAAGCTGTCTGGAATTCTGAGGTTTTAAGCAATTTCAGATCGTCCGGATTGGACATAAATAAAGTTTCACATAATACTGCCGTCATATCTGTATTGGTTAAAACATAATAACTGGCTTCTTTTACTCCGCGATTAGTAAAATCCCATAAGTTTAAAAGGGTCTTATCTGTTTTGTATTTCCCCTTTTTAACTTTCTGTAGGTATAGAATTTCGTTTAATATTGCTTTTGAAAACTTTCCTCCTTCTGTTGAACCGGGGCAGTAATAGATTTCCGTTCCATTTGCGGCGGAATCGCTGCTGGCGTTGCAGTGAATTGAAATAAACAGATCGCATCCCGCGTTATTTGCTGCTTCTGTTCTGTAAGGTAAATCTCCGAGACTTTGACTGTATAGGGGATTACCTGACATCTCTTTTTCCCTGGACATATAAACCTTGTACCCGTCTTTTTCAAGAAGTGTTTTTGCGGCTTTCCCTATAATAAGAGCTATATCTGCTTCTCTTGTTCCGTCTTTTCCTATTGCTCCGAAATCTTTTCCGATATCTCCATGTCCCGGATCGATAAATATTTTCTTCATAAAAACATCCCGCCTTTTTTGATTTCATAGTAATACAGGGCGGGATATTTTTCTATTAAGGAATATTAGTAAGGTAGTTACGGCATGAGCGGATGGAGCATTAATTTTATAGATGATAAATAAGATGCCTGTTCTTTATTATCCATAAAGCTAACAATTTTTTTTACTTTATTCAGGAATATACTCTCTTCTTCAGTCGAGGCATTCCGTAATTTTTCAGCTTTTATATATAAGCTTGTGTCAATAAATTCCCAGGCTTTACTTTTTAATAATAAGTTTTTATCTACAGGTAAACCTTTTGCAAGGTTTAAAGCGTCATGGAGGTAATTGTATTTTTCCATCGGGTAGCTGTCGAGGAAGTATTTCACGAATAATTCTACAGTTTCTAAATCCTTTTTTCCTTCTATTATATAATCGCTTATAGAGGGAAGTATTGATAGTTCCAGTTCTATTTCATCTAAAGTCATGCCCTCATCTGAAATCATATTCGTAACCACCACCTCATTGCTTGAATTTCTATTATTCTATTGTTTTTTTCGTCTATTTCGTCCTTATTCTTCTTTTCCTTTAAGCTGTTTATAAACTCTCTGTAAACTCTTTTCTGTTCCTCTCCCCATTTGGCAGCTTCTTTTTCCGGGAACCCTTTTTGAATTTTCTCTTTTACTTTGTTATCTATATTTGATAACAGTAATCGGGCGTGCAGTATCTGTTTGTCGTAGGTTTTTTTAGCAAAATGATTTTCTATTTCTTTTATTATTGTATCATTATCCGGGATATTTCTCAAGTCCTGATTATCTATTATATTCTTTAATAATTTCTCAAATTTTGATTGTGATGTTATCCTGGAGCGAACAATCAGATCTTTTTCGAAATCCCGCCTGAGTTCCCTTGATTTTTCTTCGGTAGTATCCAGTTGTTTCAGAGAGATAAGTTTTTCGTAAAGAGCATCCGGATTTTTGTAAACAGGTATTAATTGTAATAATGCGCTGATGCGCTGCGGATGATACGAGCAGTCCTTACGTAAAAATCTTTCTGCATTTACGCCGTCTATACTATTCACAGTCAATCGTTCGCTTATTAACTCGGTAGAAGATTCTTCGGTAAATTTCGACCACCCCGAAACTCCTTTATCTATGGCGTGACCGGATTCGTGAAGTACCATGCACTGATATATTGCACTGTTATTCGATTGTTTCGATATGTTTTTTGCCACAATCTGCCTGAATGCAATGTAATCACCCTTGATGTTATAATATCCCGGCACATCGGGAGACATGTCTTTAAAGAGTTCTCTTTCCTCTTCTTCGGTTTTTGCAAATCTCACATCGTCTGTGAAATCTTTTTTGAATGTATCTTTGATTACCTGTCTTACGGTTTCAGTGTAACCTGTCGCATCCTTTGAATATTTTTCTGCGTTATTTTTAGGCGAAGAACCTTTTTCGTCCGGCATATTTTCTAATTCTGCATTGAGTGTCTCTTTTTCATACTGCCTTGCTAAATCCTCCGGGTATTTACTCAGGTCTGGCTCCCAGGAAGTCTCTCCGGGATTGTAACTCCACCCGACATCAGGGGATATTTCTATAATTTTTCCCGTAGAGGGATTTCTTATATTCGGGTTTTTATACACAGTGACAGGTCTCTCTTCGCCCGTCTTTTCTGAAACCAGTCTATTCTCCATAGAAAGCATTCCCTCTGAAGATTCTACACTAAGCCCCATTCGTTCCATATCTCTTTCGCTTAAAGCTATTACTTTACACCGGCAGTTAAACCCGTTCGGAGGATAGAAACTTTTCCAGAAAGGATCGTCGTACCGAAAAACTTTTCCGTTAAGTATTCTGTGTTCAGGTCTTGTTCTGGAATCTTCAACTGCCCAGTACTGCCAGTATGGACGCCTGTCTATATTATCCATTAACTGCTTATATCTACCGGCCTGGTATGCAGTATTAAGATTGGTCTGGTATATGGTCCTTAAGCGATAAGGGGAGCCGAGTTGAATTTCTTTCTCGCCGTCTTCGGTCTCGATTGTCTGTCTTCCCCACCAGCCCTTAGCTTTCAATTTTGGTTCAAGTTCTTTCTGGAAATCACGGAAGGTTGTACCGCTTTCGATGGACTTTTGAATCATCTCCCGGATGTCCTGAAGGATGTTCATTTTTGTGACTTTAGCTACGACAAAAACTTTATCATGCTCACTCTGCCACGTGTCATACCAGTTCCAGGAAGGAGCGTTAACCTTTTTCTGGAAATATTCGATTGCCTTTTTAGGCGGAAGCCCTATGATGAAGCCGAGATTTTTGTCACTCATTACTGCCTTCTTTACTTCCTTCCTCTTTTACTT
>JBEHWP010000307.1:0-7325 GCA_040217665.1 Vulcanimicrobiota bacterium | reverse complement strand
ATCTTCAACAGTAGAGGTTTTTGATACAAGTAAACAGGCAAAGGTTTTTAAAATAAGTGGATATCCTCCCGAATGTTCAACTATTTTCACAATTATATTTCTATCAGGAATAGGTTCAAAATCATGAAACATGAGAAGTTTTGTAAAAAGTAAAATACTATCTTCTTCAGATAAACCTTTAACTTTAAGTCTTAAGACATCCATACTTTCTACTGGAGAAAGAGAAAGACTTTCTGAAGAAATAATATATATACTGGATGTTCGTAAATATTTTTTGATTGTATATATGAAAATTTTATGTGATTCTTTTTTTATATATTGAAAATCATCAATAAAAAGAATATAAGTGTATTTATTTAAAAGATTTATAATATAAAGACATTTCTCTTCATTGTTCAAAGATCTGTCTACAAGAAATTCTTTAAGAGGTTTTCCTTCATTTGTCTCAATATATCCGCATATATCCGAAAGAAGAGTATCCAGGGTATCATCTTCATGGCACTGTAACCATAAAATTCTGTCTTTATATTCATCATGTTCTGAAAGAATATTTGCCCATTTTAACAGGAGAGAAGTTTTTCCGGCACCTGTTATGCCTTCTATATAAAAGAAATTTATACTAGAAAAAAGCTGTTCAATCTTCTTCAATTCTTTATCTCTTCCTGAAAACAAATCGGGAGGCTTCGGAAGAATGTTTAAAAACATGATAAATACCTGCCTGTATGATTGGATTTACTGTTTTATAATAACAAAAAATCCCGGAAAATACAAGAAAAATATAGAGAGAAACGCCATAAACTATTGTATAATTAATATCTTTATGATATTTTTATATTGCAAACAGGTACCAATAAATATTTACTGAGGTAAACATAAATAATACATATAAGCTCCTGTGACGCGTAACATGTGACAGGAGGAAACCTTTTATTACATACTTATGGTCAGATCAGTAAAATAATTCATCTGACTGAAAGAGAATATTATATGAAAAATCCATCAAATTCCTCTTTAGATAAAGAAACAATTGAAAAAAACTTTCAGGAAAACCAGACCTTTATCGGTCAGATTTTAGCTACCACACCAAATCTCATTTATATTTACGATCTAAACAGACAATGTAATATATATACAAATCAGGAAATAGGGGATTTTCTTGGTTATACATCGGAAGAAATAAAAAATATGGGCAGTAATTTATTTAAAAATATACTTCACCCTGAAGATAAGGAAAAAGTAATTGAATATCATAAAAATATTACAACTGCCGGTGACGGAGAAATCTTTTATATAGAATACAGAATGAAACACTCTGACGGTTCATGGAAATGGATGTACAGCAGAGATACCGTGTTAAAACGAAATTCCGAAGGACTTGCAGAGCAAATACTTGGCACGGCAATAGATATTACAGAAAGAAAAAATACAGAAAACTGGCAGGAACTGGCTTTAAAAATACTGAATTTTCTCAATGGACCTGAAGAAAAGATGAAGGTCATAAAAAAAATACTTGCTTTAATTAAAGAATTTACCGGTTTTGACGCAGTCGGAATTCGCCTGAAAAAGGGAATGGATTTCCCTTATTATGCAACAGATGGTTTTCCGGAAGATTTTATAAAAACAGAAAACCATCTCTATAACCATGATAATTCTGCTCAGGGAAAACCTGTGCTTGACTGCCTCTGCGGAAAAATACTCAGCAGAAATATAAATGGTAAATTACCCTGTTATACTGAAAAAGGAAGTTTCTGGTGTAATGATACTTCATGTCTTACCATGGAATATGGAGACATATGCAGCAGGAGAACATGTATAGAAAAAGGATATAAATCCATTGCTTTTATTATTTTAAAATCAGGAGATGAAACAGAAGGTATTCTTCAATTGAATAATTCAAAGAAAGACTGTTTCACACCTGAAATGATATCTTTTTTAGAGGGTATAGGTTCAAGTATAGGTATAGCTCTTACAAGATGGTCACTTCAGGAATCTCTGAAAGAAACAAAAGATTATCTGGATAAAATAATTAACTCTATAGGCGATCCGATATTTGTAAAAGATATAAATCATAGACTTATAACAGTTAATGATGCTGAATGCAGTTTTTTAGGATATAAAAGAGAAGAAATCCTGGGAAAAACAGATTACGATTTCTTCCCGAAAGAAAAGAGCGATATATTCTGGGAAAAAGATTATGTAGTTTTTAATACAGGGGAAGAAAATATAAATGAAGAAAAACTGACCGGTTCACATGGTGATACACGCACTATAGTAACAAAAAAAAATCTATATACAGACAAGGAAGGAAATAAATATATAGTAGGTATTACAAGAGATATTACAGATATAAAAAGAACACAGGAAGAAAAAGAAAAAATAGAAAAACAGTTACGGCAGGCTCAAAAAATGGAATCAATAGGAACCCTTGCAGGTGGTATTGCTCACGACCTCAATAATATTCTGGGAACAATAATAAGCTATTCGGAACTGGGATTAAAGACTGTTTCAGATAAAAGCAGTGTAAGGAAAAGTTTTGAAGGAATAATAAGAGCAGGATACAGAGCAAGAGATATAATCAGACAGATACTTACCTTCAGCCGTCAGACAGGATTTGAATTAGACCCTGTCTGTGTGGAAGATATTATAAAAGAAACACTTCCACTTATAAGGTCATCAGTTCCTTCTACTATTAAAATAAAAACCATTATTAATACAGATGGTATGATTCTCGCAGATCATGGACAGATCAGGCAGATATTATTAAATCTCTGCTCCAATGCAATAGATGCCATGACAGTTCATGGAGGACTTCTGGAAATAAATCTTTCCAGGATGAATATAACATCAGAATATACCGGTTTAAAAGAAGGATACTATATAGTTTTAACTGTAACAGATACAGGTCACGGTATGGACAGAGAAATACTGGAAAGAATATTCGATCCTTTTTTTACTACAAAAGATCAGACTAAAGGAAGCGGAATGGGTCTTTCAGTTGTTCATGGCATAGTAAAAAGCCATGGCGGAACTATAAAAGTAGCAAGTGAACCATATAAAGGAAGTTCTTTTCAGATTTTAATTCCGGAATTTCAGAATCATGTCAGTGAAAAAGAGAATACCCAAGAAGCAGTTATACCTGCCATGGAACGCATACTTTTTGTAGATGATGAAGAAGATTTGCTTTTTTCCCAGGGACAGATGTTAAAATTCCAGGGCTATGAAGTTATTTCTACGACATCCAGTACAGAAGCACTGGAAATATTTCAGAAAACCCCTTATGATTTCGATCTTATTATTACGGATCAAACCATGCCTGATATGACAGGTATTGACATAGTAAAGCATGTGTTACATATCCGTCCCGGAATGCCTGTTATACTGTGTACCGGTTACAGTGAAGAATCTATAGAAGATGAAGCGCAATTACTTGGAATCAGGTCTATTTTAATAAAACCTGTTACAGCAAAAAATTTAATTAAAACAATAAAGAAAGTTTTAGAGAACTAAAAAAACAAAAAAGGTGAGATGAAAAATAATTTCTCCTCTCACCTTTCACGTATTACTATGTTTAAACTCTGGTAAGTTCTTTCTTCATAGACTCCATTCTCTTTTCGAACTGTTTTGCCTGGTGGACAAAGGCTTCAAGCCTTGTATCGGAATTGGTCTGTCCCAGTCCGTCATAGGCAACATTGAGAACAGGAATATCATTATGTTCTTCTTTAAATCTCTTGAGAAGAGCTGCTGCTATTGTGCCCGGTAGACATGTAAATGGTATGGTATTTACAATACCGCAGAGACCTTTATTATAAAAATCTACAGCTTTCCCCATACTCATAATTGCTTCTCCGAAGAATGTTCTTGATACATATTCTTCTGCCATATCGAGTACTGATCTGGTAGAAGGTTCTTCAATATTTCTGAGGAATCCTTTAAAGACTCCTGCAATCTTATGTTCTTCATGAACCTGGAATTTATCCATTAACAGTGTTTTTCCTATAGTGATAATATCTCCTCTCTGTCTGGCCAGGAAATCACGTCTGAAATTCCTGTAAAGGAACCATTCGTAAACAGGTGCCACCCATACTTCAACACCCAGCTCTTCAAGTTTGATAATAATATTTTCATTACTGAATTTATTGGCTCTTACAAAAAATTCACCTACCATACCTACTACAGGTTTCAGTTCACTTTTATCAACATGTATTGCTTCAAACATTTTACGGCATTCCTTGAGGGCTTTTATGAGATTACTGCGTTTTTCAATAGCCTCCATAGCAACATCCACTGCTTTTTTATATACAGTATCAGTTTCTCCTTTATTTATCTCATAAGGTCTTGTTTCTCTCAGGCATTTCTCTAACAGATCTACAGCTACCATACCCTGCCAGCCGAGAAGGAAAAAGTCCTTGCCGACTACTTCCAGTTCATCAAAGAAATTCTTTGCCTGATTTGGAGCATATATGGGAACATCATTAAAGCCAATTTCGTCAAGTACCATACGCTGTAACATATTATACTGTCCAAATCTGCATGGACCGCTTGACCCTCCCATAAAGAAAGCCGCACCTTTACGGTCGAAATCTTTACTCAGAGCCTGACGAACCATATCACCTGTTGTAACAATGGCAGGATAACATTCTTTTCCTGACGTATAACGTCTGCCCAGTTTTAAAGTTTCTTCATTGGATTCAGGCATAACTACGGCATTAACACCGTTCGCCCTGAATGCAGCAGCCAGTGCATGAGCATGATCTGACATATAAGGCAGATAAACAGTTCGTTTTGTACCTTTCTCAATAGAAAGTATAGCTACCTGTTTTGTTTTATCAATATCAGTAGGGGACACATTTTTAAGACTGTCGAGAAATGCTTCGCATCTTGTTATAGCACCGACATCTGCACTGTGTTCATCAATTTCAATCTGAAGGTAAGGTTTATCATCCATTTTTTCACGGAAAAAGTGCGATATAAAGGAATCGGGACCACAGCCGAAATTGGTAAGATACATGGCGTTAAGTCTCTTATCTTTCCTTACAATCTCGGCCATACAGAGTATTTTCTGTCCGTAACGCCAGTACATATTAGGCCAGTCATCTGAAATATCTATTTCATCTATAGGGAAGAAATCAAGAGGTATCGGGATAACACCTAAATTCATAAGCTTTTGAGGAAGTCCCAGATTTATGCCGGGATCACATCCATTATAAGGACGGCTGACAACAATAACAGCTTTATCGTCAGGTTTAAGACTGTTAAGTATCTCTCTGCCTCTGCATTGAAGAGTCTTATAGAAATTATCCTGAGCCTCCGCTGCTTTCTTTATGGCATTTTTAACGTCTTTTCCTTTCACTCCCAGAATTTTTCCCATTTCTATCAATTCTTTCTGAACTGCTCCGGTATTATAACCTTCTTTGAAAAACAGTGCAGGATCGAGAACTTTAATGCCTGCTTTTTCAAAATTAATAGCAGAGCGAAGCGTATAAGGTATACTCTGAACATAAGGACAGCTGAAGCTTTCAGGAAGATTCTGGTTATTCTGCTTCATATTTATAAGGCTGGGAAGGAATAAATATTCAATCTTTTTATCCATAAGATTATGTACATGGCCGAGAGCAACCTTTACAGGAAAACAGGTTTCTGCCACCGCATTTTCCACTCCCATATGAATAATCTTTTTCGTAGTCATATCTGAAAGTACTATTTCATAGCCCAGTTCTGTGAAAAATGCTGACCAGAAAGGAAACATTTCATAATACATGGTAAGAATTCTCGGAAAACCTATTTTCTTATCCCCTGTTACTTTATTTTTCTGATAATATTCATTAAGGAGAACTTCTCTTTCTTTAAAATAATCGGGAATATTATTCTTCTTTCTGGTTTTATCTATTTCATACTTTTCACATCTGCTTCCATAAAAGAGGGTCTGACCATCTGCTACTGTAACTTTTCTTATTTCACAGAGGTTTGAACATTCTTTACATTCAAAGGAACTTATTTCATATTCCATGTTAATAATATCAAAGCCTTTAAATCTGCTTTCAGTAATACCTTCTTCTCTGCAGTATTCCTGGGCAAGTATGGCAGCACCTATAGCACCTGTTACATCAAAATTCGGCGGTATATTTATAGGTTTTCCGAGAACACTTTCAAAAGCTGCCTTTACACCCTGGTTGTTCGCAACAGCTCCCTGGAAATATATCTTATTTCCAATCTTACGTTCTCCCACTACTCTGTTAAGATAATTCTGTGCTATGGAATAAGAAAGACCTGCTACTATATCGGCTTTTTCAACACCTAACTGCTGGTTATGAACTACATCTGATTCCATAAAAACCGTACATCTTTCACCGAGACATGACGGGCACTGAGAAGAGAGGGCTACTTCACTGAATTCTCCCTTTATATTTACATCCAGTCTTTCTGCCTGTTCTTCAAGAAAAGAACCTGTTCCTGCAGCACAGACTTTGTTCATTTCAAAATCAACAATGGCTCCGTTTGAAAGACTTATATATTTGGAATCCTGACCGCCTATTTCAAATATTGTATCTACGTCAGGATCATAATGTGCTGTAGCAGTGGCCTGAGCAGTAATTTCATTTCTTACCGCATCGGCACCTACGAGATCTCCTATCATATATCTGCCTGAACCGGTAGTTCCTACACCTGCGACTGTAACATGATCTTTTATTTCAGAACCTACTTCTCTGATACCCTGCCTTACAGCTTCTATAGGTCTTCCCGCTGTTCTCAAATAACTTCTTGCCACAACCTTTCTGTTTTCATCTATAGCAACAACATTTGTACTTATAGAACCAATGTCTATACCGAGATAAACCTTCAATTTTTCATCAGAAGAAAGAGATTTTTCTTTACGAAGTAATCTGGACACATCAACAACACTGTCTTTTGACAGTGGTGCCATAGATTTTCTTTCTTTTCCCCTGTTACTTTCAAGATATGCTTCAAGTTCAGAGAGATTCCAGGTTATTTTCTTTATATCCGGAACGGTCATACGAAGCAAAGCCACACCTATTGCAGGCATAGAAGAGAAATGTTCTGGCACTATTAATTCACCGTCAGTAAGGCCAAGAACCTCTCTAAAAGCTCTTATCATACCTTTGTTTGCTGCCACACCACCCTGAAACACTACAGGTTTTACAAAATCTTTCCCTTTACCTATACTGCTTCTGAAATTCCTGGCCATAGCAAAACAGAGTCCTGATATAATATCATAAACAGGTGTTGCTTCCTGCTGAAGGTGAATCATATCAGTTTTAGCAAAAACACTGCAGCGGCCGGCAATTCTCGGAGGGGTTTTGGATTTG
>JBEHWP010000306.1:0-7342 GCA_040217665.1 Vulcanimicrobiota bacterium | reverse complement strand
TAGCTATGGCTGTAGTTGCACTTAAAAATAAAGAAGTAGGGAGAATTGTATTGACCAGACCGGCTGTTGAAGCAGGAGAGAGACTCGGTTTTCTACCCGGTGATTTACAGGAAAAAGTTGATCCCTATCTTCGTCCTCTCTACGACTCCCTTTATGATATGATGGAATTCGAAAAAATACAGAGATTAAAAGAAAAGGGTGTTATAGAAATAGCACCTCTGGCTTTTATGCGTGGTAGAAGTCTTAATTCATCATTTATTATATTAGATGAAGCTCAAAATACTTCTTCCGAACAGATGAAAATGTTTTTAACAAGGCTTGGATATGGTTCCAGAGCTGTTATTACCGGTGATATAACCCAGATCGATCTCCCTTCAGGGTGCCGTTCCGGCCTTGTAGAAGCACAGTATATTTTAAATTCTATAAAAGGTATAACCTTTTCTTATTTTAATGAACAGGATGTTGTACGCCATGAATTAGTAAAAAAAATAATAAAGGCTTACGAAAATAAAGAAAAGGAAAGGGAAAAGGAAAGGGAAAAGGAATTTTCTAAGAATGTAGAGATAAAGAATGAAAAGAGGTAGAAAAAATATAATTATCTATTATGAATATAATTATAGAAGATAAACAAAATTTAATAACAGTACCGGAAGAATTCTTTTATGAAATAAGTAAACTAATACTTGAAGGTGAGGGAAAAGGTTTAAATTTTGAAATAAGTTTTTTACTGGTGAATAACCAGGAAATGAAAGAGCTTAACGCCACTTACAGGAATATAGATAACCCTACTGATGTTCTTTCCTTTCCTATGTGGGAAGAAAATGATATTCCATTACCGGGTATAGATAATTTACTGGGCGATATAGTTATTTCCACAGATAAAGTCGTAGAACAGTCAAAAGACAATGGACACAGTCATAAAAAAGAAATTGCAATGCTTGTAATTCATGGAATCCTTCATCTTTTTCATTATGATCATATGGAAGATATAGATGAAGAAAAAATGAAAGAAAAAGAAAAAATTTATCTTGATAAAGTGATCTCTCTTTTAAATATTTAGAGAAAGGCAGGTGTTATTCCTTAAAAAGTTTTCACTATAAGAGTAGCTTTAAAGATGTATAGCCTCTATGACATTACAGGAGGAATGTATTTTGGAATCCCATTTATCAGTAGATATACCGGTGTTATCTCTTCTGGGCCAGACGGAATTTTCTTATCTTAATACAGAGATTGCAGCCAGAATTGTAATCGTTTTTATTTTAATTATACTCGGAGGATGCCTTTCCGGAGCAAATCTTGCATTGTCTTACCTGAGCAAAGTGAAAGTAAGAGAACTAACAGAAAAAAATATCACCGGAAGTCATATACTTCGCAGACTTATAGAGAGAAGAGCCTATTCTTTAATAACACTGGTAATAGCCAATTTGCTGGTAATTTTAATAGCTGATAATATTACACATGATACAATAGCATATTATACAAAAATGAAATCTTATGAAATTTCTATTGTTACAACTATTATTATGTCAGTAATGATTTTATTTTCAGGAGAGGTAATATTCAGAACTATAAGTACTTATAATATTGAGAAATTCTCTTTATCTATAGCAAGAACTGTTGAAATTATATATTTTATTTTTTATCCTGTTTCCTGGCTATTAATAAATATTTCCAATTTTACAGGAAAATTACTTGGTATAAATGTAGAGCATCCGTATAAACAATTCGTAACACAGGATCATCTTCGTCTTCTCGTAGAAGAAGGTGAAGAACAGGGAGTTTTTGAGGAACAGGAGAAAGAAATGATTCATAGTATTATCTCTTTTGGAGATACTATAGCCAGAGAAATTATGATACCGAGAATTTCAATGATCTGCATCGAAGTTAATCAGACTATTGATAATGTTTTAAATGCAATTCTAGAAACAGGATATTCCAGAATTCCTGTCTATGAAGAGACAATTGATAATATTGTAGGAATAATTTATGAAAAAGATATGCTGAAAATTTTAAAAGATAACAGACTGGATATCAATATCAGGAATATTATGAGACCTGCTTATTTTACACCTGAAATCAAAAAGATTGATGACCTTCTTAAAGAAATGCAAAAAGATAGAATCTCTATGGCTATTGTTGTAGATGAATATGGAGGTACAGACGGATTGATAACTATAGAGGATATAATAGAAGAAATTGTAGGCGAAATTCAAGATGAATATGACCAGAAAACTGCTATTCTTGAAAAACTTGGGAATGATGTATTCCTGATTGATGCCAGAATGAATATAGAAGATGTAAATTCTTATTTTGATATAAACCTTCCTGTAGATGAATGTGAAACTATCGGAGGTTTTGTCTATGGACTTTTAGGTAGAATTCCTGCTCAGGGAGAAGAAGTTAAACTGGATTCTCTTTCCATAATAGTTGAAAAAATTCATCGCCGTATGATAAAAAAACTCAAGATAAAAAAAATTACTGACCAGGTATCAATTCAAAATGAAGAAAATTCTTCTAAAGAAAAATAATGTAAGCTTTCAATACAGCTTTTGAACACTTACATATTGATTTAAACAGGTAGCGATGTGATATAATAAAAACATCACCTTTTGAAAGGATATTTTTTACCAGAGTAGAATAGAATTAAGTGATTTATAGATTACTGCATACAAAGTGAATTATATTTTAAAAGATTAAATTCCGAGAAGGAGATTTTAAATGGAGATTAGTTCAGGTGCCAGATTTTTAAAAGCCGATCTGCATATTCATACGCCGGCTTCTTCTAATTACAATGATAAAGACATTGCGCCTGTAGATATTGTCAACAGGTGTCTGACTGAAGGACTTGATATGATTGCTATTACAGATCATAATGAGATTCAATGGATAGATATGGTAAAAAAAGCCGCAGAAGGCACTGGTTTATTTGTTTTTCCCGGGATTCAGATTACTGCCAGAGGTGGTCATGTTCTGGCTATATTTCCTGCAGATCATCCTGCGGAAAAAATGGAACAACTCCTTGAAAAAGTCGGCATTACAAGAAGTAAAAGAGGAAAAAAAGATGTACTTACTGATTATTATATAGATGAAGTTTTTTTAAAAATTGTAAAAGATAAAGGAATTGTAATAGCCTGTAATGTAGATCAACCTGATGGATTTGTATATGAACTTCTACGGAATTCACAGAGAATGAAAGTATACAATGACCAGAATTTATCTGCTCTTGAAATAAGTCAGCCAGCTTTAAAAAATAAATATTCCAATGCAAAAGGAACTGAATATAACAGAGATATAGCATGTATAATGGGGTCTAACTCATACAGCCTTTCAGAAATAGGGAAAAGCTATTCCTATATAAAAATGGATACTATTTCTCTGGAAGGCCTGAAACAGGCTTTTCTGGACCATCAGGTTAAAATTAAATTTGCCGGCGATAAAATAAGCAGTACCCATCCCCGTATAAACAAAATGGAAGTTAATCAGGGATTTTTTAAAGATCAACCTTTCAATTTTCATCCCAATTTGAACTGTCTTGTAGGAGGCAAAGGAGTAGGCAAATCTTTTACTATTGAATTGATAAGATTTGCTTTCGATACAAACTCTTTATTTCCTGCAATTAAAGAAGATGCAAATGGAAAAATTCAGAAACTGGTCGGTGAAGGCGGGAAAATTAGACTATTTGTTGAAGATGAGAGAGGAAAATTTCGTATAGAAAGAGATGTAAACAGGGAATGGACCAAACCCAGAATATTCAGAGACGGAGAAGAAACACCTCTGAATGTAAGTGTATCGAATTTTTTTAGAATTGAAGCTTATAGCCAGGGAGAAATCGTTGATATAGCCAGAAACCGTTCTGCTCAACTCAAGATAATCGACAGCTCTCTTGATATGTCAGAAGAAGATAGCAAGGAGAAAAAACTTTTAGAAGAACTATATGTAAATGCTACAGAACTTGCAGCATGTCAGGATTGCTCTGACGAATATGAAGAGGTAAAAGAACAACTTACTATCATTCATGAAAAAATAAAGGTACTTGATGAAAAACTTAAAGATCCTATATTGAAGAAATACCAAAAATGGCTGGAAGAAAAAAATTACTTCCACATTGTAGAAAAAAACTTTGATGAATACCTGAAAATTTTACTCGGTAAATTACAGGAAATAGATCATGAAAGTTATATACCTGCCATACATTGTGATGATTGCGTTAATACCGATATCATGAACAGTCTATCCTCTATTACAGAACAACTTCGAGAAGAGATTGAAAAAACTACAATAAATATAAAAGATATTTTTGACAGAAAAAAAGAAGCTATAAAGAAAGAATTTATCTGCTGGTCTGAAAAATTCAATGAAGCACAGCTTAATTATGAAAGATTCCTTGCAGAACTGAACGTTCCGGAGGTTGCAGAAGCAGAAAAAGAATACCAAAAATCTAAAGAAAAAGAAATGGAACTGCTTCATAGAAAAACTTCCCTTGAAAAAATTAATAAAGGAAGTGAGGAATTTTTTGAAAAAAGATATGCTCTGTTGAACAGCCTCGAAGCAGTAATGAAAAGTAAATTTGATAAAAGATTACAAAGGGCCCAGGAAATAGAAAAAAGACTGGAAGGTAAAATAAAAATAGAACTTTATTTTAAATCAGTAAGAGATGATTATTTAAATAAACTATTAATGTTTACTCAGGGAGAAAGGATATCTTCCGATGATTTAGATAAAGTCGTTCAGTCTGTTTATCCTGACAGACTGGTAAAAATGGTTCTGGACAGAGATTACAATTCTCTTGTGGCAGCAGCCGGTATATCAGAGAAAAAATCTATTCAGCTAATAAATAAATTACTTTCTATTAATAAAAAAGAACTGCTCGATCTGCAGGTTGTAAATCTCTATGATCTTATAAAATTAAAATTTAAAGAAAATAACCGCTATAAACTCATAGAAGATCTATCTCTGGGTGCAAAATGTACCTCTATTATTTATATAGTTACTGTAGGAGGAGATTGCCCGCTCATTATAGACCAGCCGGAAGATGCCCTGGATACACTTTCCGTATTCGATCCCATCGTAAAAAAACTCAGGGAAGAAAAAGAAAGAAGACAGTTTATACTGGCGACCCATAATGCCAATATACTGGTTGTGGCAGATGCAGAACTGAGTCTTGTTCTCACTGCTTCGGCAGATTCAGGTGTAATACAGAATGGAGGGGGACTGGACAGACCTTCTACAAGAGAACTTCTTCTTCTTAATCTTGAAGGTGGAAGGGAAGCTTTTAAAATGAGAAACCAGAAGTATTCTTTTCAAGAGCTTACCGACTAGGACAGGGATTTCGACCGGGATTTCTGGGATTTAATTGATTGCCAGGATTGGTCAATCGCAATTCTATAGTAAGTGAAAAAATACTCACTATTCACGTATAAGGAGTATCCCCGGTGAATATCAATAAAAAAACTATAATTACAGTTATATGTGCTTTTGTCCTGGGAGTAATTTTTTCATTATCTCTCGTAATGGTCGGATTATGGGCCTACAGACTTGGCCGCTATGATTATAATTTAAGCTCAATTAACGATAAAGCAGAAGCTTCTCCTGCACCGACAAAAATAATCTCTCAAAATACTTATGTGACAAATTTATCCACTCCTGCAGTATCTTCGACACCGGTATATTATTATACTCCTGTAACGGGAACTGCCATGAAAACTCCTGGAGTCAGTACCGTTCCGGATAATACACAGATACAGATAGTATATTATGCTACACCTTTTCCTGTAACTCAATCTTCTCCTGTGGCTGCACAATATCAGACTCAAAATCAAAATAATATCGATTCTGATAAGAGACAAAAAATTATGGATTATATGTATAGTGTGCATAATATATTATCAGCAAGTAAAGTAGGAGGCGACCCTTCACAGTTTGCACAACAACTTATTAGTTCAAGTCTGGAGGGAAATACTGCCGGTTTCGATAATTTAATAAATAATTATGAACATACAAAAAATCAAATATCAACTTTAAATCCTCCTGATGAATGTAAAGAATATCATAATGGATGTGTTAGTATTATAGATAATGGTATAATTTTATTAAAAGAAGTAAAAGAAGGTATTGCATCTCAGGATATTAACAGCCTTCTTGCTGTACAGGGAAAAGCCTCTTCAATAGAACAGGAATCAAAAAGGGTAGATAGCATAGGAATTGTTTTGTTACAAAAATATAATATACCTGAACCCAGATAGTATTGAAAGGTAAAAATTGCCTTTCAGATATTTTTATGGTATAATTTTATAAATATTAATTATAGTCGGATTGACAGGGTGTAGAGTATGTCATTGACTCCGAGACAAAAACAAATACTCGGTTTATTAACAAGGGAATTTATCTTAACAGCAGAACCTGTAAGTTCTTCTACTCTGGAAGGAAAACTTGGAAATCTCTGTAGTTCTGCTACTATTAGAAGTGAAATGGCAGAACTTGAAAAAAGAGGTTTTTTACAACGTCCTCATATTGCTTCCGGACGGGTTCCTTCACACCAGGGTTACAGATATTATGTGGATAATCTCATGAATAAAGAAGAACTTTCACTGGAAGAACAGTACACGATAAAACTGGAATTAAATAAAAGAATCTATCAAATAGATCAATTACTTGATAAGACACTTGATTTAATTTCCCATCATACCAAAGAATTATCTATACTTGTTCCTCCTAATTTTAAAAATATAGTTATTAAAGATATACATCTCATAAGTATAAACCCTTATAGTATCCTTATTGTTATTGTTACTACTACAGGGCTCGTGATTAACAAAATAATTGAAAATCCAACGTCAGTTTCAGAAAGTGAAATTGAAGTTGTTTTGAATTTTTTAAAAGAAAGATTGGAAGGTGTTACTGCCGATAAAATAGATAACTCAATACTGGAAGGACAGGATAAAATAGCAGGTAAACACCTGGTTAAACCTCTTGTAGAAGAAATAAAGAAATCTCTATTTTCTGAAATTGAAAGAAAAGTTTTATGGGTAGGTACACAAAATCTTATGTCCAAACCGGAATTCAGAAATGTAGATAAAATAAAGACATTACTTGATATGTTAGATAATTATCAATTTGCAGAACTTATTGATAATAAAGAACCTGCCAATGAAGTCAGGGTTACTATAGGACAGGAACATAAATTAAAAGAATTTTATGACTGCAGTATTATTACAGCTTATTACCGGGTTGAAGGTGAAGTGGTGGGAAACCTTGGTATCCTGGGGCCTACCAGAATGCATTATGGAAAAATGGTTCCTCTTATATCGTTTATAGCTAAAAGTTTTAGCAAAATGCTTAACAG
>JBEHWP010000305.1:0-7371 GCA_040217665.1 Vulcanimicrobiota bacterium | reverse complement strand
TGCCTATTAAATCCCTTTCTTCAAGGTGTTTCAAATAGAGACTTACAGTTCCTTTCGTAAGAGAAAGCCTTTCACATATATCGTCCAGAGAAAGAGGGAGAGGACTTATGTAAAGAAGTCCGTAAATTCTACTCATTGCTTCACTGAATCCCATTAATTCGCCTGTCCTTGCGATGGAATTGACAAATTTATCCTGAATTTTTATTATCTCTTCATCCATAATAAAACCCTCTTTATCCTTTACTATTTTATTTCCACCTTTTTAATTTTTGTCGTATCCACATCCAGAACTTCATTGAGCATAACAGCTTTAAGAATTCTCCTGCCCACTTCATTCATTCTTCTTACTCTTTCCAGTCTTTCATAGAGGAGTTTCGCCGCCACTCTTTCAGACCAGTCAAGTTCTTCTTCGCATGTTTCCAGAAGGTTCTGACATTCACTTACTGCTTTCAGCGTAAGATCTATTTTTTCTCTCATCTTTGTTTTTAAACTGTTAAGTGCAACATCAATAACATTATGGGCTATTTCATAGGCAATTTCTTCCGAGCCTTTCATTTTTACTTCTTTTATTACGCCATGGGTCAGTCCTTTATCCAGAACGTCATGAATTTTTTCCGCCTTTATTTTCAGTCTGTCACCTATCTCTCTTTTTGTAAGAGGTTTTTCACTTATATAGAAATATGCCATTATCTGACCTTTTTCTCCGTCCTTTTCGAATAGATTGCAAGCAGTGTTTACATGTTGAATAAAATGTTCCTGTGCTTTTACTAAATTTGTATGCATATTAAATTCCTCCTTTTTTAATATTTGAAAGTTTTCAAATCTTTCAAATATATATTATAATAAAAAAATCAATCTGTCAAGGTGGTGATTTTCTTTTGATTTTCTGGAGTGTCTATGATAAAATAAATAAGGATGTAAAGGAGGTGGCCCTATGGTTACAGAGGAAAAACTGGCTATATCTGAGGACCTGATGAAAATTTCTTCTAGTGGCAGATATGAGCTTATAGAAGGAGTGATTTATGAAATGTCACCGACAGGGGAGAAGCATGGGCTTATAGCATGGAAAATTATGTATAAGATAGGTCACTTTGTTGAAAAAAATAAACTTGGTATTATTACGTCTTCCGAAACAGGTTATAAATTGTCATCCAATCCTGATACTGTGAGAGCCCCTGATGCAGCTTTTAAGAGTAATGAAAAACTTGCCGTTGAGTCTGTATCGGATGGTTATTCAACTGTAATGCCTGAACTGGTAATTGAAGTAAATTCACCTTCAGATAGTTATACTAAAATTGCAGGAAAGGTTCAGAACTGGCTTGGAGCCGGTGTTAAAATGGTATGGGTTATAGAGCCTTCTGATAAAACAGTCGCGGTTTATGATGAAGGAGGAAAATGTACCGTATTAAATGAACATGATGAACTGGACGGAAAAAATATACTGCCAGGGTTTAAATGTCAGGTGAGAGATATATTTATCTAAAATTATAGAAAGGGTTATGAAAATTATGAAAAAAATTTTTACTGTTCTTTTTTTATTTCTCGTGATGGTGCCTGCAATGGCAGAGCAAAAAATCGTAATGGCCCACAGAGGAGCCTGTGGATATCTCCCGGAACATACTCTTCCCGGTTATGCCATGGCTTATGCCATGGGTGCAGATTATATAGAACCCGATGTTGTACTTACAAAAGATGATGTTTTTATATGTGTTCATGACATATATATAGACGATACGACAGATGTAAAGGAAATTTTCCCTGAGAGGCAGCGTAAGGACGGCCACTGGTATGCAGTGGATTTTACTCTTGCGGAAATAAAGCAGTTACATGCTCATGAGAGGACAAATAAAGACGGCACATCCGTATTCCCCGGAAGATTTCCTCTGGGTATGAGTAAATTCGAAGTGCCTACCTTTGCGGAAATGATTGAACTTATTCAGGGACTTAATAAAAGCACAGGGCGCAATGTCGGCATATGTCCTGAATTTAAGAGCCCGTCTTTTCATAAAAAAGAGGGACATGAAGGAGAGGAAAAACTTCTCGAATTTCTTTCTGAATACGGATATAAAGATAAAGGCTCCAATATATATATCCAGTGTTTTGATCCTGATTGTCTCAAAAAGATTCGTTTTGAATTAAAGAGTGAATTACCTCTTCTTCAGCTTATAGGGGAACCGGAATGGGAATATACAAATGAAGTGGCTTATATAAAGGAATTGAATAAAGAAAATCTTGCCGAAATAGCAACCTATGCAGATGTTCTTTCTCCGGAGAAATCCAGACTTGAGAGAAATCCTGACACAGTGAAACTTGCCCATGAAGCGGGATTAAAGGTGATCCCTTACACATTCAGAGCAGATTCTCTGCCCGGACAATATAAAACTTTTGAAGAAGAACTGAACCAGTTTTATGTGGTGTACGGAGTAGACGGTATTTTTACGGATTTTGCAGACAGAGGAGTGAATTTTGTAAGATCTCTGGAATGTGAGCAGTGAGTCGTGAGTCGTGAGTCGTGAAGAGTGAAAAGTGAGCAGGGAGTTTAATTAAACACCACGGGATTAAATACGCATCACCCATTACGCATCACGACTCACGCATTACGCATTACGCATATTAAAATAAAATATTGACAGAGATATTAACTCATGATAAAATAGGAAGTGCTGTCTAAAGATAGATGGTGAAATTTCAGCTTATATGTAAAGAATTCTTTATTGGTAAACTGAAATAATGTCCTGACCCCCACAGAAAGGTTTATGTTTGCCCATGGAGATTTTTTCAGGTGTCTCATAAGTAGCAGGTCATTAAAACAGCACAGTAAGCAAGGAAGGAAGATGCAATATTAAATAAAATCTTTCCTTATTTTTATTTGTGTTGTTATTTTATTTTTTAAAAATCTTTCTTTGAGAGATAGAGAGGTGAATGATAAAAGTTAAATTTTTCTGGTCAGGTCAGGTGTTTCAAATTTGCTTGTACAGGCGTTGTAAAGGAGTGTCTGAGAATTGGTAATTACACGTCATGGAAAAAGGGAGAAAAGTTTTTCTAAAATTTCCGAAATAGCGGAATTACCCTATTTAATCGAAACTCAGATCTGTTCATATGAATGGTTTCTGAATGAGGGAATGAGGCAGGCTTTCAGGGATTTATCTCCTATTACCGATTTTACCGGTAATATAGTCCTGGAATTTCTGGAATATTATCTTGGAGATTGTATGATTTCCATACCAGAAACTGCTGAAAGAGGACTTGAAGATGTTACGATAAAACAGCTTCAATCTTACACAAAATATTCGGTAAAACAGTGCAGGGAGAGGGATATGACCTATTCTATCCCTCTTAAAGCCAAGGTAAGGCTTATAAAAAAGGATCAGGGGGAAGTAAAAGAAATCAAAGAACAGACAATATTTATAGGAGATTTCCCTTTGATGACAGAAAAGGGCACCTTTGTAATAAACGGTGCGGAACGTGTCATAGTCAGTCAGTTAGTTCGTTCGCCGGGAGTTTACTTCCAGTCCACAAAAGATAAAACCGGTAAGGATCTCTTTACTGCTACAGTAATACCCGACAGAGGGGCCTGGCTTGAACTGGCAAGTGACATAAAAGATATTATATCTGTCAGAATCGACAGAACCAGAAAACTTCCTGCTACAGTACTTCTTAGAGCTCTTGGATATGAATCCAATGAGGAAATAGTCAAGCTCCTTGGAGAAAGTGCCTGCGTGGAAGCTACTATTGCCAAGGACAGTATAACAAATCAGGAAAATGCTCTGGTAGAAATTTATAAGAAATTACGCCCCGGCGATCCTCCCACACTTGAAAGTGCACAGAATTTGTTGAATACCCTCTTTTTTAACCCTCGTCGTTACAATCTTGGTTATGTAGGACGTTACAAGTTAATAAAGAAACTCTCTTTAAGAGAAACATGTCTTGAGTGTGGCTTTGAGAATTCACAGGGGCAGACAGAATGTGCCAGATGTGAGGCCCCTCTTGTTCACAATCAGGTTTTAACAAACAGAGACATAGTTGAAATTATAAGTTATCTTGTCGGGTTAATTGATGCAAAGCCCGGTTATTATGTAGATGATATAGATCATTTAGGTAATAGAAGAGTCAGGGCGGTAGGCGAGTTACTCTTAAATCAGTTCCATGTAGGACTTCTGAGACTTGAGAGGGTTGTAAGAGAAAGGATGACTGTTCAGGATGCTGAAACCGTTACTCCTCAGGCTCTGATTAATATAAGACCTGTAGTGGCTGTATTGAAAGAATTCTTTGGAAGCAGTCAGTTATCTCAATTTATGGATCAGACCAATTCTCTTGCAGAACTGACTCATAAACGCCGATTGAGTGCCCTGGGCCCCGGAGGACTCAGCAGGGAAAGAGCAGGTTTTGAAGTAAGAGATGTCCATCATTCCCATTACGGTCGTATATGTCCTATTGAAACACCTGAAGGCCCGAATATCGGTCTTATAGGTTCTATGGCTACCTATTCAAAGGTCAACAAATACGGCTTCATTGAGACACCTTACAGAAAAGTGGTAAACGGTGTTGTTACCGATGAAGTAGTATATATGACAGCCGATGAGGAAGACAAGCATGTAATAGCTCAGGCCAATGCCGCTCTGGATGAAGAAAATAGATTTGTTCAGCCCAGGATTGCGGCAAGAGAAAAAGGTGAGATTACTACCAAGAGGCCTGATGAAATACATTATATAGATGTTTCTCCCAAACAGATAGTCAGTGTGGCTACTGCACTTATTCCTTTCCTTGAACATGATGATGCAAACCGTGCTCTTATGGGAGCAAACATGCAGAGACAGGGAGTACCGCTCCTTGTAAAAGATTCCCCTCTTGTAGGAACAGGTATAGAATACAGGGCAGCAAGAGATTCCGGATGTCTTGTTGTGGCAGAACAGGATGGTGTTGTGAAGAAAGTAACTGCCAATGAAATTGTTGTAGAAGATGAGCAGGGGCAGGAAAATAAATATGAACTTCTCAAATTTATCAGATCCAATGCAGGAACCTGTGTGAAACAGGATCCCATAGTGCACCTCGGAGAAAAAGTGCATAAAGGAGAAGTTCTTGCAGACGGTTCTTCAAGTGTAGACGGAGAACTGGCTCTCGGCAGAAATGTCCTTGTAGCCTTTATGCCATGGGAAGGTTATAATTATGAAGACGCAATTTTAGTAAGTGAAGAATTTTTAATAGAAGATCTTTATACCTCTATTCATATAGAAGAATATGATGCCGAAGCAAGGGATACAAAACTTGGTTCGGAAGAGATAACAAGGGAAATCCCCAGTGTAGGTGATGATGCCCTTAAAAATCTGGATGAAAGAGGTATAATAAGAGTAGGCGCAGATGTTCGTCCTGAAGATATTCTTGTAGGTAAGGTAACTCCGAAAGGTGAGACAGACCTTACTGCAGAAGAAAGATTACTCCGTGCAATTTTCGGTGAAAAAGCCAGAGATGTAAGGGATACTTCATTGAGAGTTCCTCATGGAGAAAAGGGTAAAGTTATAGATGTAAAGGTATTTTCCCGCGAGGACGGAGATGAACTGGCTCCCGGTATAAATAAACTGGTAAGAGTATATGTGGCTCAAAAGAGAAAAATCCTTCAGGGAGATAAAATGGCAGGCCGTCACGGTAACAAAGGAGTAGTGGCAAAAATACTTCCCAAAGAAGATATGCCCTATTTACCTGACGGAACTCCAATTCAGATAGTTCTTAACCCTCTCGGAGTGCCTTCCCGTATGAATATAGGTCAGGTACTTGAAACCCATCTCGGATGGGCTGTTAAAGCACTGGGTATAACGATTCAGACCCCTGTATTTGACGGAGCAAATGAAGAAGAAATCAGAGCCATGATGAGAATGGCAGGACTTCCTGAAAACGGTAAATCCATACTTTATGATGGCAGAACAGGTGAACCTTTTGACCAGGAAGTTATGGTCGGTCATATATATATGATGAAACTTGCCCATCTGGTAGATGATAAGATACATGCCCGTTCTACCGGACCTTACTCCCTTGTAACACAGCAGCCTCTCGGAGGTAAAGCACAATTCGGAGGGCAGAGGTTCGGAGAAATGGAAGTATGGGCTCTTGAATCTTACGGTGCTGCCTATACTCTGCAGGAACTTCTTACCGTTAAATCAGATGACGTTGTAGGTAGAGTTAAGACTTATGAAGCCATAGTCAAGGGAGAAAATGTCCTTGAACCCGGTGTGCCAGAATCCTTCAAGGTTTTAATAAAGGAACTTCAGAGTCTGGCTTTAGATGTAAAGGTCTATTCAGGTGATGATAAGGAAATTGACATAAAAGGAATGGATGATGAACTTGATGCTGCTTTTGATGATCTGGGACTGGATCTATCAAAACCTCAGGAAACAGAAGTTCAGACTGTTCCGGATGTAATCAGTGAAGAAGAATAAATGATAAAAGATGAAGATCACTCTTCATCTTTTATCTGTCACCTATTTAAAGGAGGAGAAAATCTTTGTTTGATGTCAATAATTTTGATGCTTTGCAGATTGGTCTTGCCTCTCCGGATTTAATCAGAGCATGGTCCAGAGGAGAAGTAAAAAAACCGGAAACCATTAATTATCGTACATTAAAACCGGAAAGAGATGGTTTATTCTGCGAGAAAATTTTTGGACCTACGAAGGACTGGGAATGCCACTGCGGTAAATATAAGAGAATCAGATTTAAAGGAATAGTCTGCGATAAATGCGGTGTAGAAGTTACCCGTTCCAAAGTCAGGCGTGAAAGAATGGGACATATTGAACTTGCCACCCCTGTATCTCATATATGGTACTTTAAAGGTGTTCCGAGTAGAATGGGTCTTTTACTCGATATGTCTCCGAGAACACTGGAAAAAATATTATATTTTGCTTTTTATGTAGTTATAGATCCCGGTGATACACCTCTTAAAAAATGGCAGCTCCTTTCCGAAATGGAATACAGAGAAAGAAAAGAGGAATATGGAAATAAATTCAGAGCAGGTATGGGAGCAGAAGCAGTAAAAGAACTACTTAAAAGTCTTGAACTGGCAGAACTCCGTAAAGAACTCAGACAGTCTATAAACCGTCTTTTCGGTCAAAAGAAGAAAAAAGCTATTAAAAGGCTTGGAGTAGTAGAATCTTTCCTTACATCCGGAAATAAACCTGAATGGATGATCCTGGATGTTATACCTGTTATTCCCCCCGATCTTCGTCCTATGGTTCAGCTTGACGGAGGAAGGTTTGCTACATCTGATTTAAATGATCTTTACAGAAGAGTAATAAACCGTAATAACAGATTGAAGAGATTGCTCGAACTGGGAGCGCCTGATATTATTGTAAAAAATGAAAAAAGAATGCTTCAGGAAGCAGT
>JBEHWP010000304.1:0-7387 GCA_040217665.1 Vulcanimicrobiota bacterium | reverse complement strand
CCTCATGGAAGAAACTATCTCAAAAGAAGGTTCCCTGGAAAAGAAAAAATTAAAAGGTGCAGATAAATTAGCAAAAGGAATAAATCAGGAGATAAAAGCTGAAAATAAACAAAAAGAAGCGGCAGGGATTATAGGTGACAGTATTTCTGGAGAGAGACTTCATGAAAAGAGAAAAGCTTCAGGTGCAGAAGAACTGAAAGCCGGTATAGAGCTTGAAAGAGATGGAGAATCCCTTCAGGATGCAGGCGGATATTATATATCTTCAGGTCTTCACAGCCAGAAAAAAGGAGAGGCCATAAAAAAAGAGGGAAGAAGTCTCTATGAAGACGGCAATAAATCCCTTCTTAAAGGAGAAGAACTGCTCCGGGATGCGCAGACCGGTTTTGCTCATGCAGGTATGTTAAGAGAAGAGGGTGTATCGCTTAAATTTGAAGCAAAAACACATAAGGCTGAAGGCAAAAAAGAATTGAAAGAAGCAGAACATGATAAGGCGCAGGCAGAAAGTATAAAAGAAAACCAGTTTTCCCGTTTGAGTGCCGTAAATAATAAAGTCCTTGCGTCTATGAGGCATGATCATAAGGCGGAAGAGCTTTATAATAAGGCACAGTCCTTATGTACAGGCCCATTATGCTGTTGCAACCCGATGATGGCTTTCTGTCCTCCCGGACTGTTTATGGCCCCCAATCCTTTCACTCCTTTCCCTCCTGTAACACCTTTAGGATGTCAGATGGCACAGACGGCAGAAAAACTTCATCTGATGAAAATGGCACTCTGCAATAAAAAAGAGAGTCTTGCCGATGAGCTGCAGGCTATAGATAACATGGCTCTTGCTCAGAAAGAAAGAATGGAAGCTCTACAGCTATCTCATGAAGCATTTATACATGAACTTTCTGCAAAGAGAGAATTTTCTCTTGCCCATAAGCTCGCCAGAAAAGCTTACAGGAAATTCTCTATGTCAGAAAAGAAAGAAGCACAGGCACAGGAATATGAAAAAGAGGGAACAGGTCTTAAAGAAAAAGGTTTTGGTCTTAAAGAAGACGGTCTTGATATGATAAGATACGGAAGAGACCTTGAAGCTAAAGGCCATAAAAGTGAAAATTTTGGCCTGTCTATGTTTGACAGTGGCATGGAGATGGAAAGTCAGGCAAAGGGTATGGAACATGACGGTCTTTCTGCTATAAACAGTTCTTTAAAAGCAGAAGGTAAATATAAAACACGAACCCTTGCAGGATTCAGGAAATTTATGGAAGGCCTTTCTGCTGAAAGTAAAGCAAGAAAGAGAGAACAAGACGGTCTCTCTATGATAAAAGAAAGTCTTAACAGGGAAAAAGAGCTTCAGAGTGATGAAAATAAGGCTCTTGACCGTATAGAATTCGGTTCCAAACTGGAAGCAAGAGGAAAGGAACTGGAGAAGAAAGGTCTTGAAATGCTTAAAGAAGCTCAGAAGATGAAGGCTGAAGGCAAAGCAATCGGAGAAGCAGGCCTCGATATGGTGCAGCAGGGCGAAGACCTTGAAGCAGAAGGAATGAAGCTTATACAGAGTGGCACCCAAAAACAGGCAGCAGGTCAGCTGGTTATAGAAAAAGGCCTCGAATATGTAGATCTTGCCGATGAAATTTTAGATTTAAATTAAATTTATATGAAAATGCTGAAGTCTTATGCTTCACTGTCTATTAATTTTCATATCTGGTTGTGACCGCTCCGGTCATGCCTGTTATTAAATAGATTTTTTCTCAGGGGTGCCAGGTGCGCCCCTGCAATTATTTTGACCTATAGGATAGCCGGTATAAAAGGAGACACTTTATGAAAGTACTTTTTATTCATCAGTTTTTTACTGCAGAAGATGAACCGGGAGAAGTAAGGCATATAGCAATGTTTAAGTATCTTCTGGACAAGGGATACGATTTTACTATTATCGGAGGTTCTCTTAACTATTTTACCGGAAAGAATTTCCCTGATTTTAAAGGTATATTCCATGAAAAAGAACCTGTGCCGGGGAAAATAAAACTTTTAAGAGTCTGTATACCGTCTACCTACAGAAAAGGATTTATCGGAAAAATATTCTGTTATATAACTTTTCTTATACTGTCTTTTGTTGCGTCCTTTAAAACCGGTCCCTGTGATATTATTCTTACTACATCCCCTTCACTTCTTACTGCACTGGCAGGTTATATGGTAAGCAGGATTAAAGGTGTCCCATGTATTTTAGAAGTAAGAGATTTATGGCCGAAGGCTGCTGCGGAAATGGGACTTATAAAAAATAAATTTTTAATTTGTTTTGCTTCTTTACTTGAAAAATTCCTCTATAATACAGCAGACAGAATCGTTGTTATTACAAAAGGCTATGCAGATTACATAGAATCCCGTGGTATTAATGCTTCTAAAATCAATATTGTTTATAACGGAGTTGACGAATGGATGCTCGATTATCCGGAAGAAACAGAAGTCCCTGAAGATATGAAGAGATTTTCCGATAAATTTATAGTTATGCATGTCGGCGGTATAGGCAAATTTAATTATCTTCATGATTTGTTATATTCGGTGGAACTGCTTGAAGAAGGCGAAAAATTTGCCTTTGTTTTTATAGGTGACGGAGCTGAAAAAGAAAAACTTGCAAATTATTCCAGGAAAAAAAATCTTACAAATATTCACTTTCTCGGTATTAAAAAAAGGCAGGATATGGCAAAATATTTAAATTTGGCCCATGCTACAGTAGCCATATATCCTCCTGTTCCTGCGGGGAAACTCCTGCTCCAGAACAAGGTTTTAGATTATCTTTCTATGGGAAAACCTGTTCTTCTTGTATCTGAAGAGGGCGATACGGGAAATATTATAGAAGAAGGACAGTGTGGTTTTCGCCTTGGTAGAGAGCATAAGGAACTGGCGGAAAAGCTTATGTGGTGTCTGGAAAACAGGGAGAAATGTAAAGAAATGGGCAGGAACGGGAGAGAATATGTGAGAAAATATCTTAACAGGAAAAAACTTGCAGAAGATATGGATAGGATATTTAAAGTTGAGTTGATTTAAGAGGACTCAGAGATTGGAAGTAATGCCGGCTGAGTAACCGGCATTACTTCCAATCTTATGTAATAACAGTTTTCTTTTACGTCATGACGTTAAAATCTGTCTTATTGTGAAGCATTTCTGCCTATAGAATAATATTTAAACCCGAGCAATTCCATACGACATGGCTGAAATATATTTCTGCCGTCAAATATGGTATCACAGTTTGTCTCATTCTTTATCTTTAATAAATCCAGTTCTTTAAATTCCTTCCATTCTGTAACAAATATGGCAGCTACAGAACCGGCAATTGTATCATAACTATTTTCCCCGAAATAAAGATCAGGGAACATATGTTTTACATTATTCATAGCTTCCGGATCATATACTCTTAAGTTAGCTCCTTCATCTTTCAGAGCCTGTATAATATCAAGACTCGGTGCACTCCTTATATCGTCTGTATTCGGCTTGAAAGCAAGGCCTAAAATAGCTATCGTTTTATCTTTTATATCTCCCAGTTTTACTTTGATTTTATTGATAAATCTCTCTCTCTGAGCGGTATTTATCTCATCCACTGCATTTAAAATAGCCGGTTCTATATTGACCTTCTTGGAAATAGCTTTGAATGCGAGTACATCTTTGGGAAAACATGAACCGCCGTAGCCAATGCCGGCATTTAAAAAATCCATGCCTATTCTTTTATCCATGCCTATCCCTATTTTTACTTTATCTATATCTGCACCGGTTTTTTCACATATGGTAGCAACAAAATTAATGAAAGATATTTTTGTTGCCAGAAACGCATTTGAAGCATGTTTTATCAATTCGGCACTGTTTATATCTGTAAGTAATATCGGTGCATTAAGGGGGGTATAAATTTTTATAAGCAGATTGGATGCCCGTTCACTGTTTGCACCTATTACTATACGATCTGCATGCATAAAATCATGAACTGCAGTACCTTCTCTTAAAAATTCGGGGTTTGATGCAATATCGTATGGTACGGATTTATCTTCCAGGTAATCATTAATCAGATTTCCCAGCCATGCTCCTGTCTGAACAGGCACAGTACTTTTTTCAACTATCAGCTTATAACTGTCCATGTTTTTTGCTATAGTTGCAACAACCTGTCTTACATATTCCAGGTTTGCGCTCCCGTCAGACATAGGCGGTGTTCCAACACACAGAAAAATAACCTCACTGTGTTTGACACCGTCTGAGATTTCACTGGAAAAACTTAAACGGCCTTCTTTTACATTATATTTAATAAGTGGCTCCAGAGAAGGTTCATAAAAAGGTACCTTCCCATGTTTCAGTAAATTAATTTTTTCCAGGTTATTATCCACACAGATAACATTATGCCCTATTTCTGCAAGGCATGTGCCGCTTACAAGTCCTACGTAACCGGAACCGATTATGGATATATTCATGTAATCTTTCTCTCCTTATGACTTTTTATGATAATATATTTAAATAGAATACTATAAAACTTGTCTTTTTTCAATATTTTTGTTAAAATTTATAGTATATAAATTTTTATAAAATTAGAATTATAGAACCGTGAGGTAAATGAATGAATAAAGTCTACGGCTTAATACTGGCTTCTGGTATCGGGGAGAGGATTGATTCTCATATACCGAAACAATTTCTGAAGGTTGCAGGGAAAACACTTGTTGAACATACTATAGATACATTTGAAAGACATAATCATATAGACGAGATAATTATTGTTGTTCATCCCATGTTCAGACATTTAATGGAAGAGATAATTATAAAGAATAGTTATAAAAAAATAAGAAAACTGCTTAACGGCGGAGCGACGCGCAGAGAGAGTTCTTATATCGGAGTGAGTGCTCTGGAAGACGACCATGGCATTGTTCTTATCCATGATGCTGTGAGACCTTTTATTTCTCACATGGTAATAGAGGATTGTATAAAAGCTCTGGAAAAATATGATGCCGTTGATGTTGCCATACCTTCTGCAGATACAATAATAACTGTAAATGACTCTATGGTTATAGAACATATCCCTCAGAGGAAATATATGATGAGAGGCCAGACCCCTCAGGCCTTCAGAGTCAGACTCATTAAAGAAGCTCATAGAAAGGCATTAAATGATCAGATTGATGTTACCGATGATTGCGGACTTGTATTGACCTATAAACTTGCCCCTATTTATGTCGTAAAAGGTGAAGAAAAAAATATAAAAATTACCTATCAGGAAGATATTTTTCTGGCAGATAAGCTTTTTCAGTTGAAGAGTATAACCATGTCTGAAGATATATCTTTAAGTGATTTGAAAGATAAAGTAATTGTTGTATTTGGTGCAAGCAGAGGCATTGGTAAATCAATTACGGATATTGCGGAAACTTATGGTGCTAAAGTCTACGGTTTTTCACGAAAGAACTCCGTAGATGTATCGTCTTTTACAAAGGTTTCAGATTCGTTAGAAGAAGTCTACGGAAAAGAACATATTATACATTATATAGTCAATACGGCAGGCATTATGAGAATGGGAAAGCTGGAATTAAGAGAAACAGACCATATAATGGAAGAGATTTATACAAATTATATTGGTGCCATAAATATTGTAAGAGCAGGAATAAAATATTTAAGGGAAAGCAGAGGCAGCCTTGCACTATTTACGTCCAGTTCCTATACGAGAGGAAGGGCTTTATATTCCGTTTATTCTTCGGTAAAAGCTGCCATAGTAAATCTGTCACAGGCCATGGCGGAAGAACTTTTAATTGATCATGTAAAAATAAATGTTATAAATCCCGAGAGGACGGCCACACCTATGAGGCTGGAAAATTTCGGGAAAGAGCCGGAAGATACGTTGTTGAAACCGGAAAAAGTTGCAATAGTGTCTTTACAGACTTTATTGTCAGATTTGACAGGGCAGGTAATAGATGTCAGGAAATAAAATCAAACTCATCATGTATTATATAAAATACGGCCTATCTTTTTTCATAGGATGGTTTTTTATTGTGCCTCTTTCAGGTTTAATACCTAAAAAGAAAAATCAGATTCTTTTTATCGGAACCAACGAAGGGTTATTTATAGATAATGTAAAGTATTTATTTATTTATCTTTATAACCTGAAACATGAAGGCAAGGAATTTTATTTTTTGACTGAAAATAAAAAAGTCTTCAATGAATTGAAGGAAAAAAATCTCCCTGTTGTTTTATATCCGTCTCTTTCCGGTATCTATGTGCTGTTAAGAACATCCGTACTTATCGTAGATACTTACTGGTGGTATACGAATTTAAAATATTATTTTCTTTTTTATACCTGTAAGATTCAGATGTGGCATGGTGTCGGTTTCAAGTTAATAGGTCAGGAACAATTCAAAATATTATCCACTTGTGAAAGATATTTTAAAAAAATAATTCATATACTGGGAGGTTTAAATGTAACCTATGATTTATTTGTTTCCACATCCGCGTTTTATACAACAAATGTTTTTTCAAAAGCCTTTAAATATAAAGACGTAATTGAAGCAGGATATCCGAGAAACGATTGTTTTTTTATGGAATTAGATGAGATGTTGTTAATAGGAACAGATAAAGAAAAAATAAATAAAGTAAAAGAATTTAAGAATAATGGTTATAAAATAGTAATTTACGTCCCCACTTTCAGCAGAACCGGAAGGGATCCTTTAATGGACGGAGCTCTGGATATAAGGAAACTCAATGACATGGCAGAGAAATATAAAATTCTTTTTATATTTAAATTTCACCCGAACCCGAGATATAAGTATGAAGTAAGCGAATTAAAACATATTATAGAATATGATAATCATAAAGATGTTTATCCCCTGTTACCACTGACAGACCTCATGATAACAGATTATTCTTCTATCTATACCGATTATCTTTTTCTGGATAAACCTGTATTGTTTTTTCCCTATGATTTTCAACATTATCTTGAAAAAGACGGAAATTTTCAATTTGACTACGACTGGATAACGCCGGGGCCGAAGTGCAAGAATTATGATGAACTCGAACATGAAATCATAACATGCCTTGTAGAAGGTAAAGATGACTATAAGGATAAAAGAAGAGAAATACTGGATATGGCTTTTAAATATAAAGATGGCAGGGCTTCGGAAAGAATATGGAATTTTATTAAGGGAAAATTATTCTTATAAGCCATAATATGGCTATTTTTTATCTGCTCTGACCTGATATGGTATTAAAAGAAATGGCAAATACATTTTATATAAATTATTATTTATAAACATGAAGATTTTTTCGCCTGCCATGTATGGGTCTGATATATTAATTACATTTTTAACTATATTACCAAGTAGCCCCTTTGAAAACAGGCAGAAAGATAGAATGTTTTGAGGATATTTTAGCAATGGCAATATGTTACATGCTT
>JBEHWP010000303.1:0-7395 GCA_040217665.1 Vulcanimicrobiota bacterium | reverse complement strand
GTACAGTTTGTATATGTAAAAATATTTCTCCCGGAAAAATAAAAGAAGTTATGCAATTTTTAAAAGAAATGGGAAGCTTCTGGATAAACAGTAATAAAACAGATTTGCCATGTGTTATTGAAGTGATTAAGAGAGATATTATTGCACAATATAACAGGGCAGGTTACGAATCTCTTGCCCTTATTCCTTTATATATAAAAAGTGAAATAGCCGGTGTTCTGCAATTTACTGATAGAAGACCGGATCGTTTTAGCCGTGAAATGATAAATTTTTTTGAAGAAATTGCATCTGCTATCACTATGACACTGGTAAAATTTCAGGCGAATGAAATGCTTCATTATAGAATTGAGATAGAGAACCTTGTGTCAACTATATCAAGCCATTTTATTAATATAAAGACATCCGATGTAGAAAGAGATATAAACTGGGCTTTACAGGCTATCGGTGAATTCATAGGCACTGATCATTGTTATATATGCCTTTTTTCAGAATCTCTGTCCGAGATTGAACATGTTTATGACTGGTATGCCGAAGATATGACGTCTCTGGAAGAATATTTTCGAGGACTTTCGACAGATACTTTCCCGGGATTATTAAAGAAATTGAATAATTTTGAATTTATTTGCTTTACTGATATGCACAGAGGGACAAAACAGGATGAACAGGAAAGGAAAATACTCAACTCCCTGGGGATTCAATCATTACTGATCATTCCTTTACACCTGAATAAAAAGCTTATAGGAATATTCGGTGTTTCCACTATAAGGAGAACAAAGATTTTTAAACAAGAAGATATTACTCTCTTTAAACTGTTAGGAGAACTTTTCCTGAATTTTCTGGAAAGATATAATATGGATAAAAATATAAGAGACAGCGAGGAACGTTTACTCATGGTTCTGGAAGGAAGTAATCAGGGATTCTGGGACTGGAATATAACTACAGGGGATGTGAAATACAGCCAGAGTCTTATGGATATGCTCGGATACAGTAATAATGAACTATGCCCCCATGTGAGTTCCTGGGCCAGGGTGATACATCCCGATGACATCCCTGAAGCTGTAAGAATCCTTGGCGAACATATGAAAGGTCTTACAGGCAGCTATGAAAGAGAATACAGAGTGTTAACCGGAGCAGGTGAATGGAAATGGATTCTGGATCGAGGAAAAATAGTGGCCAGAGATGATAAGGGAAATCCTCTCAGAATAGCAGGTACAGATACAGATATAAGTGAAAGAAAAAAAATAGAGAAAGCTCTGAAGGACTCGGAAAGAGAAAAGTCATCTATTCTTGAAGCTCTGTCTGAACTGGTATTCTTCCATGACAGGGATTTGAAGATCTTATGGGTAAACAGGGCTGTATACGATGAATTTAATCTGACTCCTGACAGGATACTGGGTAAATATTGTTATAATGTTTTTCATATGAGAGATAAACCATGCAATAACTGTCCTGTTCTTAAAGCTATTGAAACAGGTAAACCTCAAAAACTGGAGTTCTCCCTTAAATATGAGAAATACTGGCTTGTAATGGCCAGTCCTATCGTGGATGAACACGGTTATGTTACAGGTGCTATAGAGACAAATTTGAATATGACTGAACTCAGGCGGGCAGAAGAGGAACTGATAAACTACAGAGCCCATCTTGAAGAGATGGTAGATGAAAGGACAAAAGAACTGATAACTCTCCTTCAGGAAAAGGAAACACTGTTACAGGAAGTTCATCATCGTGTGAAAAATAATTTACAGATAATTTCAAGCCTTTTACTGCTTCAGGCCAGTTCCATTAAGGATAAATCTATATTGAATATATTTAATGAGAGTCGAAGCAGGATTAAATCTATAGCTATGGTTCATGAAAAGTTATATCAATCGAAAAATTTTTCCAGAATTGATTTTTCAAAATATATTAAGGAACTTTCCTCTCATCTCATCAGCACTTACAGTCTCAATTCATATAATATTAATTTGAATATAAAATCTGAAGATATTATTCTTAATATAAAACAGGCTATACCATGTGGACTTATTATAAACGAACTTATCTCTAATTCCCTTAAATATGCCTTCCCTACCGGGGAAGGCAATATACTTGTAGAATTTTATCTGGAAGGCTGTAAAAAATTTATACTTATAGTCAGTGATAATGGTGCAGGTTTACCTGAAGATTTTAGCCTTGAACATATATCTACACTTGGCATGGAACTGGTAGCTAATTTAATAGACCAGCTTCATGGACATGTAGAAATTAGTAAAAACGGCGGGACATCTTTTAAGATTTCATTTCCTTATTCAGATTAATACTGTTACTTTTGTTTTTCCACCTTTATCATGAGTTTCGTCTTATCGTTAAAATACTGGCTTTTTTGTCAACTTTTACTTATATTACTCATTCAGAATAACATATTTCTCCTGTCGCTGATTTATAAAGCAGGTCAGTAAGATAGATTTATAGCTTTTTATTATATATAATATCTACAGGCATAATTTTATAAACATAAACAGTATTTATAAACTATTATACTATTATTAAATTTCCAGAATTAAGGAAAAATACTTTTTAAAGTTCAGTCTCTTTAAATTTTGCATGTTTTAAAAGAAAATTTTGATTATATAGTTGACAAAATAGATCAAATTATGTATAATAATTAAAGCGAGCATGGTTCCAAAAAAGACTGTCAATAATTCAGTAAAACCTTTTTTTCAGTTATCAGGGCATGCAGATGGAGAAATTCTCCAGTGGTTTTGAATTACCGTATGGAGATTTTTACCGTAATGGGGGATAAGTCTGTTTTAAGGGCTTTCTCTGTCTGAGCTTTGAGTGTATTACAGATATTTATGCTTTTACCATGGGAAACTAAAGCCTCTGAAGGAGATATGTCTTATCCTGAAGGGGTTTTAGTGCTTTTATGAAAAAATTTTAGAAATTTTTAAAAATATAATTGACAAAATGAATAAACTTATATATAATAATAAATGTGCAGAGGGTGTTTAACATAATAACAGGAAAGTCCTATTAACCTGAAAGGTAGACATGGGAAAAGCTATTACGAGTAATTCTACCCGGGCTAGTGCCTGAGAATGGGGAACAAGTAGAGAATTTACTGGGTAATAAGACTGCGATGTCTGAACCAGGAAGAGATTAATAGGCATGGAAGGTTGTTTTATGCTATTCGTTTCAGGCTAAGACCTCAGAAGGGTATGGATTGGGATAATCTCCGGGAACCCTGAAGAGGTCTTAGTGCATGTATGGGTATTTTTTTCCTCTCTTAATTTCATCTTATGAATCCTTTTTACCAATTATTCCCATCTGATATTTTTTATGATTTCTCCGGAAAATTTAAGTATTTTCTTGTTGCCTTAAATCTGCTATAATATTTATAGTTAATTTCATAACAATCCATAATTAATGATCTCGTAATGCGTAATTCGTGATGCGTGATGCGAAGGGGTAATAACCTATTACGCATTACGCATTACGCATCACAAATTATTTAAATTCTAATAAGTTATGAAATACACTATAATGAAAATCGTAATGCATAAGGCGTAACGCGTTACGGGATTCACAAATTTATTATATGGAATACAACTTATATAAGGCAAAATATTTTTCTTCGTAAGAGCCTGTCAGGCAGAAGCTGATAAAATGGTTACAAACTTATCTGGAGCGGTAATAAGAATTTATTCGCAGGTAATTCAGAGACTCAGACGTTCGGGAAAGTTGGTAATGTAACATGGAAGAAGAAAAACTTAAACAAAAACTTCATGAAATGTCTTTGCTGAATAAATTCAGCCGATTGCTTAATACCAGCATGCTCACAGACCAGGTCATTAAAAATGCTGTTGATACTGTAGTTGAAGCATTATCTCCTGATGTAGTTCTTTTTTTTCTTAAAAAAGACGAAATGTTACACTTAAAGTCTTATAAAGCATGTAATTCCAGATTTATTCCGGATATTTTCCCACCCCATATTGCAGGAGAATGCCTGTGCGGGCTGGCAGCCAGTCAGGCCAGACCTGTATACTGTTCTGATATTTCTGTTGATTCGAGATGTACATGGGAAGAATGTAAAAAGTCGGGCCTTTGTTCCTTTGCTGCTCTCCCTCTTATGAATGAAAAAGAAGTCATTGGAATACTCGGTCTTGCATCGGAGTTACGCCGGGATTTTGAAAAACAGGCAGATTTTCTTGAGATCCTTTCTATGAATATTTCTATTGCTTTCAGAAATGCTCTTCTCTTTCAGGAACTTAAAGATTATGCTGCCGAACTTGAACAGGAAGTGTCTGCAAGAAAGCAGATGGAAGAAATACTCGGTAAAAAAGAAAAGCAACTCATAGATATTACAGACAATATCCCCGGCGTTGTTTACCAGTTTTATGCCAATTCTGATGGCACTATGGGACTTTCCTATGTTAATGAACGGTCGGAAGAATTATTTGGTTTGAACCCTGTACCAATGGATGACTATTTCCAGCGATTTACTTCCTGTGTGGAACCTGAATGGAAGGAGCCTTTCCTTTCCTCTATAAAAAAAGCGATTACAGATAAATGTAGATGGGAGTTTGAAGGAAAATTTCGTAAACCTGGAGGAGAATGTCTGTGGTTCAGGGGTGTTTCACAACCGAAACAGACAGACGAACAGATTATTTTTAATGGTCTGATTACTGATATTACAGAACAAAAATATAAAGATGAACTCCTGAGAATGAATGATGCCCGTGTAACAGCTCTTCTTGAAATGTCCAGAATAACCGGTAAGGAAGAACATGTTCTCTTCGATTTTGCTCTTGAAAAGGCTATAGAATTAACAGGAAGTAAAATCGGTTATATTGCTTTTATGAATGAAGAAGAAACAGTTCTTTCTATTTGTTCCTGGTCCAAAGGTGGTATGGAACAATGTTTTATTTCAGATAAGCCTGTAGAATATCCTGTAGAAAATACCGGTTTATGGGGAGAATGTGTCAGACAGAGGAAAGCTGTTATAACCAATGATTATATGGCATACAATCCATTGAAAAAAGGTTACCCGGAAGGACATGTTGTTATAACCCGCCATATGAATATACCACTTTTTGACGGACATAAAATAGTTATTGTTGCAGGAGTAGGAAACAAGGAAGAACCTTATGATGAAGAAGATGTGCGGCAGTTGACCTTTATGATTGATGGTATGTGGAAGATTTTTAAAGCCAGCAGAGCGGAAAAATCTTTACGGGAAAGTGAAGAAAGATATCGTTTTCTTGTTCAGAATTCTAATGATATAGTATCTATTATCAATGAAAATGGAATAATAAATTATGTAAGTCCATCTGTAGAATGTATAGCAGGATACAAACCTGCTGAGTTTGAAGGTAAAAGCTGTCTCTATCCTGTGCATCCCGATGATCACCCGAAAATCAGAGACGTATTTATAGATACTATTAAAAAATATCGCGTTCCTGTGAATGTTGAATATAGATTCAGGCATATATCAGGCCACTGGCTTCATTTCGAATCCAGTGCCATAAATCTTATGGACACTCCCGGCATAAATGGAATCCTTATAAATACACGTGATATAACTCAGAGAAGAAAGGCTGAAAGAGAAACGGAAGAGTGGAAGAATCGTTATGAACTTCTGGCTCTTTCGGCAGGAAATATTATATATGATTACGATTTATTAACAGATATTGTTGTCTGTGGCGGAAGTCTGAAAAGTACGCTGGGCTATGAATTCACAGATATGGAAGTGAGTCTGGATATATGGAAAGAATTAATACATCCTGATGAAAAAGAAAAGATTTTCAGTCAGTGGATGTCTGCAATAGAAAAAGGTTCGGTATTTAACGCCGAATATCGTTTTCGCCACAAAGATGAACATTATGTTCTGTTACAGGATACAGGTTATCCTCTTTTTGATGACAGCGGCAGAGTAATAAAATATATAGGTACTCTCATAGATATGACAGAAGCAGGGCAATTAAAAGAGGATAGAGAAAACCTGGAAGAGCAGCTCAGGCAGGCTCAAAAGATGGAATCTATAGGGCGTCTGGCAGGAGGTGTGGCTCATGATTTTAACAATCTTCTCACACCGATACTCTGTTACGCAGAGTTACTCAGATACAGCATTCATCCGAATGATGAACGGTCAGGACAGCTTAAACAGATTATAGATGCGGCAAAGAAAGCGAGAGATCTGACACGTCAGCTACTTGCTTTCAGCAGGAGACAGGCACTGCAGGTTAAATCTGTGGATCTCGGACAGATAGTTTCCGGTATGGAAAAACTGCTCAGACGAACTATTCGTGAAAATATTCAGCTTGTAATTTCTCCTCCTTCTGCCCCATGTCCTGTAATGGCTGACACAGGACAGGTAGAACAGATTCTTATGAATCTTGCTGTTAATGCCCAGGATGCCATGTCTGACGGAGGTGTTATGACCATCAAGGTATCACAGATGGAACTGGATAGAACGGCCTGTATCGGTCGTCCTGATGCAAAACCAGGTGTTTATGGTCTTCTGATTGTAAGTGATACTGGATGTGGTATGGACGAAGAAACGAAGAAAAAAATATTTGAACCTTTCTTTTCTACAAAGGGTGAAGCAGGTACAGGTCTTGGTCTTGCAACGGTTTATGGCATTGTAAAACAGCATCAGGGGAATATCTGGGTTTACAGTGAACCGGGCAGCGGTACTTGTTTTAAGATTTTCCTTCCTGCATCGGATGTCCCTGGAACTGAAAATGAGCAAAAATCTGATATTATTCTGACATATCGTGGAATTGAAACAGTACTTCTTGTAGAAGATGACGATGTGGTAAGAGATATTGCCAGAGCCATGCTGGAACAGAACGGGTATCAGGTTATTGTGGCTTCAAGCGGTGAACAGGCACTGAAATTAATTGAAAATCATACAGGTTCTCTGGATATTCTTTTGACTGATGTCATTATGCCCGGTATGAACGGAAAAGAACTTTATCTAAAACTACAGGAAAGTCACAAGGAAATTGCTGTCCTGTTTATGTCGGGCTATACGGATAATGTTATAACAGATCAGGCTATTTTAGATAAAGATATTCAATTTATAGAGAAACCTTTCTCTATAGAAGGTCTCACATCTATGGTAAGATCTGTGCTGGATAGAAAGAAGACCGGGATTTCTTAATACCGCACCAGGTAAATTAGTCATCATTTTATCAGCTTCTGCCTGACAGGCTCTTACGAAGAAAAATAATTTGCCTTGGATAATTTGTTTTACAGACAAGAATTTAGTACTGTAAGAAAAATAACTCCGGCAAATTATTAGAACGATTGTATCCTCGCGTCACGCATTACGCATTACGCATCACGATATAAACTTTAACTATGATGTAGTTATTTCCTGACTGATCCTTAACGCCATGCGGGCGAGTTGTT
>JBEHWP010000302.1:0-7429 GCA_040217665.1 Vulcanimicrobiota bacterium | reverse complement strand
GGAAACCGTATCCGAAAGAAAATCTCGGCCTGAAATTCAATGAACACTGGTATAATATGAAGTTTATAGGCTGTGGCTCCTACGAATTTGTTTCTTATGAACCGGGAGTTTCCATAAAGCTCAGAAGAAATGAATATTATTACGGAGAAAAACCTGCCATAAAACATATAGAATGGCTTATATACGGTGATACAGTACAGAATGTACTTAAAATGAAAAGCGGGGAACTTGATTTTGTCGGTCTGAATTCCACTCAGTACAGAGAAGAAATCCTTAACGGGAAAGAGGGATCTCCCTTTAAAAACGGACAGATCCATAATGAAAAATATCTTGCTTCATCTTATTCCTACATAGGCTGGAATGCCGATAATTATCTTTTCTCTGATAAAAAGGTAAGAAAAGCCATGAGCCATGCCTTCAATGCAAAAGATATCCTTGCCAATGTATTTCTTGGTCTGGGAGAAATAACAACAGGTCCTTTCTTTGTAAAAAGTCCCTGTTACAATAAAAATATAAAACCCTATGAATTCAACCTGAATACGGCGAAAAAACTCCTTTATGAAGCAGGGTGGAAAGATATTGATAATGACGGTATCCTGGAAAAGGATATAAAAGGTGAGACAAAAGAATTTGAGTTTTCTCTCTTGGCCTTTGGAAGAAGCCCTGAATGGAAAGCAGCCTGTAATATATATAAAGAAGATCTTCTGAAAATAGGCGTAAAAATGAATATACAGACCCTTGACTGGGCGGTAATGCAGAAAAAAATGGAAGACAAAGAGTTCGATGCTTATACAGGAGCATGGACCATGCCATGGGAACAGGATCCCTATCAGATATGGCATTCTTCTCAGGCAGAAGTGCCAAAAAGTTCAAACAGAGTAGGATTTCGAAATAAAGAAGCAGATAAACTCATAGAAGAACTGAGAGCTACCTTTGATATGGAGAAAAGACTGGCTATATATCATAAACTTCATGAAATTATCCATGAAGAATCTCCCTATACATTTTTCTGTTCCCAGATGGCAGTTTATACCTGGCAGGATTATGTAAAAAGGGTAATCTTTCAAAAACTAAGACCACATGCAGATTCTCTTCCATGGTATGTGGACAGAGATGCAGGCAAAGCAGGAGGAAAATAATTGCAGACTTATATTATCAAGAGAGTTCTCTTAATGATACCAACTTTTTTTTCCATATCTCTTATTATATTTCTCATACTCAATCTTGCTCCCGGTAAACCGGGAGGAGAGTTATTGAGTGCAGAAGGTGAATCCGGAGACGGAGGAGGGGCGAAAAGACAGGCCTATCTGATATTTAAACAGCAATTTAATCTGGACAAACCCATAATCCTCAATACCAGATTTTCCCTGGGTAAAGAAGAGATAGAAAAATATTTAAAACAGATTTTAAACGAAGATAAAAAAACTCCGTCAAAATATATAATTAAAGCCCAGGATACTCTGGAAGATTACGGACAATATGCAGTTCCTCATTTAATTAAAATAATAGAAGAAACACAGAATCCAGAGTTGAGATATATTTCAGTAATATATCTGTCTCAAAATGCCCGGAGAAGAATAATAAATCCTTATGCGACTGAGATTGACGAAAAAACAAAAGCTTTAAATAAAGAAATTGACGCAGAAAATCTGTATCTTTCCGGCCTTACCTTTTCCCCTGATGCAGGAGAAGAAGAACAAAAGGAAATTGTAAATAAGTGGACAGAATGGTATGAAAAAAATAAAAGCCGTTATGAATATTCTTTTGCTCAGAAAGTGAATATATTTTTCCTGGATACAAGATTTGCCAGATACTGGTGGAACCTCATTCATCTTGATTTCGGCGTTTCTCATGTAGATAAACAGCCTGTTATAAAAACCATATTGAGTAAACTGAAATATTCTCTCAGCCTTTCTGTGTCTGCAGTATTTATAGCCTATATAATATCAATACCTCTTGGTATCTTTGCAGCAGTAAAACAGAATACCGTCTATGACAGAACAATAAGTGTGGTTTTATTCCTTCTTTATTCTCTACCGAGCTTTTTTGTAGCCACAATGCTTCTCACATATTTTTCTCAGGGCGGAGGATATATACAGCTATTTCCTACAGGTGGCTTTATAAGCCGTGAAGCATCTCAGATGACAACACTGGAGCAGATAAAAGATGTTATATGGCATCTCGTATTGCCTATAGTCTGTATGACCTATGCTTCCTTTGCTTCATTATCCCGTTACGCAAGAGCAGGACTTCTCGAAGTAATAAGATCTGACTATATAAGAACTGCAAGAGCCAAAGGGTTATCGGAATTTGTCGTTATAGGAAAACATGCAGTAAGAAACGGTATGATTCCTATAGTTACACTCTTAGGAACACTTCTTCCCGTCGTTATAAGCGGTTCTGTTATCATAGAATATATATTCGGTATTCCCGGTATGGGAACCCTTACAATAAATGCGATTTTTAACAGAGACTATAATACAATAATGGGAGTGCAGCTTATATCTGCAACTCTCTTACTTGTAGGATTGTTGATTTCTGATATTACTTATTCTCTGGTGGATCCGAGAATTTCATTTAAATAAAATCGTGACGCGTGACGCGTGACGTGTGACGCGTGAAACAGAAAGTGGTTGATACAATATAAAAAAGCAGGGTAAAGAAACTGAAAAGAATAACATAAAATCGGAACCTAAATATGAAAAAATAAGCTACTGGGAAGTAGTATGGGGACAGTTAAGAAAAAATAAGATTGCCATTGTCGGTCTGTGGTGTATACTCTTATTTCTCCTTGTTGCAGTATACAGCCCTCTTATTTCAATGAATCAGCCTTTTTATTTCTCCTGCCAGGGTAAGACCGATTATCCTTTCCTGGGAGCACTTTTTAACAGGAATTATTTTGAAAGCGGTGTAGATATATTCTTTAACCTCCTTATGGTACTGAGCCCTGTATTTATTGCCATATATTTAATAGTTTCTTATATGACAAAAGAGCATTTTAAATATGTCAAGGGAAAACTATTTAAAGGTTTTATATTAGCCCAGTTATTGATGTTTGTTATAATGACATTTATTCCTTATAACCGTCCTATTGTAGATTACAAAGGGAAAATAGAAGAGCTTAAAGCAAATGGAGAAAAATACTCATGCTTATTCCCTGTGCTGAGATATTCATACAGAGAAGGGGATCAGACAGAACAGCATCCCCAGCCACCCGGTAAAAAACACTGGCTTGGCACAGATAAAGAAGGAAGAGATGTTTTTGTCAGAATGGTTTACGGAACAAGAATATCAATGACCATAGGTGTTGTTGCAGTATCAATCTATGTGACCATAGGTATTATTCTCGGCTCAATTGCAGGCTATTTCGGAGGCAGAGTGGATCTCTGGATCTCCCGATTTATAGAAGTAATGATATGTTTCCCTTCTTTCTTTTTAATACTTACAGTCGTCTCCTTTATAGAGAAAAGATCTATTTTCCATATAATGTTTGTAATAGGTATAACCCACTGGACAGGTGTGGCAAGACTGGTAAGGGCAGAATTTCTGAAACTTAAAAATATGGACTATGTTCAGGCAGCCATAGCACTCGGCATAAGCAGAACAAAAATTATGTTCAGTCACATCCTTCCAAATGCAATGGCTCCGGTGCTGGTGTCTGCCACATTCGGTATAGCATCGGCAATACTTACTGAATCAAGTCTTTCTTTTCTGGGTCTCGGAGATCCTTCTGCACCGAGCTGGGGTGAAATTCTGAATGTAGGAAGAGTGGAAGGTAAATTATGGCTCATATTTTCACCGGGTGTAGCCATATTTTTTGTGGTCTTTATATTTAATCTCGTAGGAGAAGCACTCAGAGATGCCCTTGATCCCAGGTTAAGACAGTAAGAGGGTTTCCTTTTTACGCGTCACGCGTCATGTTTATATCAGGAGTTGAAATAATTGACAGGACAGTCACAGAATAGAGAAAAACTTATAGAATTAAAGAAATTACATACTTATTTTTATACAGATGCAGGTGTTGTTAAATCTGTAAATGATGTTTCCTATGATATTTATAAAGGTGAAACACTCGGTATCGTAGGTGAGAGCGGATGCGGTAAATCCGTAACAGCTATGTCTATTATGAGACTCATCCCCCAGCCTCCCGGAAAGATTGCAGGCGGAGAAATTATCTTTAAAGGTAAAGATCTGACAAAAATCTCCGAAGCGGAAATGAGAAAAATCAGAGGCAACGAGATTTCCGTTATTTTTCAGGAACCTATGACAAGCCTTAATCCTGTTTATACGGTAGGGGATCAGATACAGGAAGCTATAGCCCTTCATCTTAAGATGGATTACGCCCAGGCAAGAACCAGAACCATAGAAATGCTTGCAAAAGTGGGAATTCCTTCACCGGAGGTCAGAGTAGACGATTATCCACATCAAATGTCAGGAGGTATGAAACAGAGGGTTATGATCGCCATGGCTCTGTCATGCAATCCTGAACTGCTCATAGCAGACGAACCTACAACTGCTCTGGATGTAACAATACAGGCCCAGATACTGGATCTGTTGAGAAGCCTTCAGGCAGAGTACGGTATGTCCATTCTCCTCATAACACATGATCTGGGAGTAATAGCCGAAATGGCTCACAGAGTGGTCGTTATGTATGCAAGCAAATGTGTGGAAACAGCAGAAGTAAACGAATTATTTGAAAATCCGAAACATCCCTATACAATAGGGCTTTTTAATTCCCTCCCGAAAATTCATGTTGACCAGAAACAATTAGAGCCGATTCGGGGTATGGTTCCAAATCCTCTTGATTTTCCTGTAGGATGTAAATTTAATACAAGATGTAATCATGTAATGGATATCTGTAAAGAGAAAGAACCTCCTTACTTTGAAGTGGGGGAAGAGCATTTCTCGGCATGCTGGCTCAATGAAAAATAATTCTTAAAAATAAAACAGAGAAATTATTAAACTGATCAGTGTTCACTGATCACCTGATAAAGAGGTTATTATGAATTCAAAAGCGACTGTGAAAATAAAAGAAAAGGACAAAAATAATATAATTCTTGAAGTAAAGAATTTAAAGAAATATTTCCCTGTAACTGCCGGAATTTTTTCCAGAGTTGTAGCCAATGTAAAAGCAGTTGATAATGTATCTTTTTATCTGAATGAAGGTGAAACACTGGGTGTTGTAGGGGAATCCGGCTGTGGTAAGACTACTGTAGGAAGAAGTGTGTTGCGCCTTATTGAACCCACAGAAGGAGAGATCAATTTTAAAGGCAAAGATGTTATGAAACTCAAAGGGGAAGAACTGCGTAAATTCCGCAGGAATATGCAGATAATCTTTCAGGACCCTTACTCATCGCTCAATCCGAGAAAAACCGTTATGGATATAGTGGGAGAATCCCTTACAGTACATGGTATAGCAAAAGGTAAAGAGAAAGAGGATAAAGTAGCAGAACTGCTGGAAAAAGTCGGACTTTCTCCGAAATATATAAACCGTTATCCCCATGAATTTTCAGGAGGCCAGCGTCAGAGAATCGGTATCGCAAGAGCTATTGCCCTTAACCCTTCTTTTATAGTATGTGATGAACCTGTATCGGCTCTTGATGTTTCCGTTCAGGCACAGGTAATAAACCTGCTTATAGATCTCAGGGAACAGCTCGATCTGTCCTATCTTTTCATAGCCCATGGCCTCTCTGTGGTAAAACATATTTCAAACCGTATCATGGTTATGTATCTGGGGAAAATGGTGGAAAGTGCAACATCGGAAGAATTATTTAAAAATCCTCTCCATCCCTATACAAAAGCCCTGCTTTCCGCCAATCCCGTACCTGACCCGAAACAGAAAAGCAAAAGAATTATACTCCAGGGAGATGTGCCGAGTCCGTTAAATCCTCCGCCGGGATGCCCTTTCCATCCCAGATGTCCTCAGGTACTTCCAAAATGTTCTTCAGAAGCACCTCCTTTAAGAGATGTAGGAAATGCTCATGTTTATATATGCCATCTCGGATGATCTCACATAAAATATATTCTTGACAGAAGCATAATATACGTATAATATAAGTACGAGGTGGAATCTTATGCAAAAATCCAGATTGAATATTACATTGGACCAAGATTTGATAGAATATGCAAAGTACTATGCCGCACAACAGAGAACAACCGTATCTGAGCTTTTTACACAGTTTATATTAAATTTAAAACGTGTAAAAGAACAGGAGCCTACGGAGTTAATTTTTTCAGATCCGGACTTTAAGGAAAGCCTTCTGGACACTATTGCCAGGATAAAGACCGGTGAAGTAAAATGGTTCAGATATGACGAGGTATTCTAATGGAAATTACCTTCAGTGATAGTTTTGTAAAATCTTTGAAAAAGTATGATTCTATAAAGAAGAGCATTAAAAAGAAAGTGGATATGATAATAAGCAGCCCTGTCAGTCCGGGGGAACCTCTTAAAGGTAATTTCCGTGGCTATTACAGTTGTCCTGTACACAGAAATTTTCTTATTATTTATTTATACTGTAATATATGCCGTAAAAAAGGTGATGATGGAATAGTTTTATGCAGTGATTGTGATATATCTTCTGATGAAACTATTAAATTTATTGCTCTTGGCCCTCATGATCAGGTCTATGGAAAAAAATAAGTTAATAAACAGATTATTAGAAGTCAAACATTTAAATATTCATTTCAACACAGACGAAGGAACAGTTCATGCAGTGAATGATCTGAGTTTTTCCCTTAAAAAAGGAGAAAATCTCGGAATAGTAGGAGAATCCGGTTCAGGGAAAAGTGTTACAGCCCTTTCAATTATTCGCCTTATAGCCACTCCTCCGGGGCGTATCGTATCAGGGGAAATAATATTCCGTGGCGAAGACCTTCTGAAAAAAAAACCTGACGAAATAAGAAAAATCAGAGGGAACAAAATTTCTATGATCTTTCAGGACCCTATGACTTCCCTTAACCCTCTTCTTACAGTAGGAGATCAGATCGTTGAAGCAATATTATTACATCAAAAGGTTAATAAAAAAGAAGCGTCTCTTATTGCTACAGAGATGATGAGAAAAGTGAAAATACCTGATCCTGAGGCAAGGATGTATGTGTATCCCCATCAGTTCAGCGGAGGTATGAGACAGCGTATAATGATTGCCATGGCCTTATGCTGTAACCCCGATCTCCTCATTGCAGACGAGCCGACTACTGCCCTTGATGTGACTATTCAGGCTCAAATTCTTCATTTAATGAGGGAGTTAAACAGTAATTCAGGAGCTTCCATAATTTTGATTACCCATGATCTCGGCATAGTTGCAGAAGTCTGTCAGAATGTAATGGTAATGTACGGAGGAGAAGCTGTTGAATTTGCTCCTGTTAAAACTATATTTAAAAATCCGGCTCATCCCTATACATGTGGTTTACTTGCTTCGAAACCGAAATT
>JBEHWP010000301.1:0-7437 GCA_040217665.1 Vulcanimicrobiota bacterium | reverse complement strand
TCCGGTTCGACCAGGTCGTAAGTTTCGCAGGATTCCACCTCTTCATCTTCATTCTTATCTAAAATTGGCCTTATATTTTTATCAGAAAGTAACAAGTAAGATTTCTCTCCATTATCACTATAAAGAAGTTCAGAAGAAAGTTGAGTAAATCTTAATGGATTGTCTACATCGGAAGATTGTTCACCTTCTTTATTTCTGGTCAGAATCCCTACTAAATATTCCTGGCCACATCGTCTGCATGTAGAAAGTTCAAAAACCTGATATGGTATACTATTAACTTCGTGTGTCAATTCACGTTTAAGAGAGATATGGCATTCTTTAAGTCCTGAGTCTTCTGACATCTCTCCTTTTAAACATATAAATACTCCCTCTAAAGCCCTGATAAAAAGATGATATCTTGCCGGGAGAAGAGGTTGTTCATTAATATCTGATTTTGCCTGAACAGCTATATTTACTAAATCCAGTAAAATTTCAAGATTTACCCCGACACCCCAGATTAGCTCTGCTACTTTCTGAGGATCCTGAGGGCCTTTTTCCATCAAGTTCTGAAGTTCTATAAGATTTTCATCACCATGGAGAATTTCATAAAGATAGCCCTGATAAAAATTATTTTTCTCTATCATTCTCTCCCTGGCTTTTTTTCTTATATCTTCCTGTATTGAATATTCTATGGAAATATCTTCAAGAGCTTTTAATAAAGAATTATCTTCAAAATAATCTTTACTCAGACGGTATTTATCAATAACCTCTTTAAAATTTCTATACATATCAGGTAAACCACTGCCCCATGGTTTAATATGTCTTTCTTTTATATCTAAAAGTTTTGCTTCTACTACATCCTGACGGTTTTCATCATAATCTATAGCTTCAAACGTTTCTCCGAATAAATTTGAGGCAAATCTGGTAATGAGATGGAAATCACTTTCTCCTTTTCCAAGAGTAGCACTTGTGGCAAAACATTGAATTAATCCCTTCTGGCTTTTCACTATACGATCTTTAAAACGTCTTAATAACATAGCGATTTCTATTCCAATAGCACCGTTATATATATGGGCTTCATCCATTACGATAAATTTCCAGAAAGATTCTGTATTATCTGCAAATAATTCACAATCCTTTGGTCGTAAAAGTAAATATTCCAGCATTGCATAATTAGTGAGAAGAATATGAGGAGGCTTATCCCTCATTTCTTCTCTTGATAAAAGTTCATTTTCCAAAATTTCTTCTCCCGGGAATTGACACTGAAACTGCTCATATGCATCTTTTTTCTCATCTTTTGTCTCTCCTGTATATCTTCCAAAAGTAATATATGGGAAAGGCTTTAGGATTTGCCTTAGTCTTTTTAACTGATCATTTGCAAGGGCATTCATAGGGTAAAGTAATAAAGCCCTGACTCCTGGAGAAAGTTTATTGTTTTTACCGGCCTGTTCAAATAAATACTGAAGAATAGGAATTAAAAAACATTCTGTTTTACCACTGCCTGTACCTGTAGCTATAACAAGATTTCTCTTATTCATTACAGCTTTTCTTATAGCGATTTCCTGATGAAGATAAAGGGGTCTCTCTACAGGTAAAATATGTTCATCTAAGAGAAGAAAATTCTTATGAAGTACTCCTTCACATACCAGTTCCTTTATGGACTTTCCTTTTTTAAACAAAGGGGTTGCTTCAAGAAGTGGACCTTTTATTAATTTACCATAACGATTTAATTCTCTTTCAAAGGCAGAAAAAAGCTCTTTGTTTTTTAGAGGAAATGTTGTCAGCAGATATCTATGATAAGACTCTTCTATATATTTTGCTGTTTCAATAGGATTTATACTGTAATGTTTCTCCATTATAATTATCCTCTCTATATAAAATTTTCACTCAAATACCTCAATATTAATGAGATTATTTGAACCATCGAAATGATAAATTTTCTTGCTTTTAGTAACTTTATCACAAATAAAATATCTTATAGCTTCTATCTTTTCATTTTTGCTTTTTACTTCTTTAAATAATTTACTATCTTTATATTCCCTGTGAATTTTCAATCCATCTTTATTGATTTCTTCAGAAATTAAAAGAATATTATCTATATTTCTATTTTCCTGATAACTAACTATCTTCATCTGAAATTTATTATGAGCTAAAATCCTTTTAATTGAAGAAATTCTTTTATGTTCATCATAAGAAATTACATAAGAATATATGCCTTTAGTTGTAATCGTTTTTTCGTTGTTTCCATAAGAACTTTCTATATCTAACAGTTTAATTTTATCTGGTAAGATTAAACCTGTATAACTATGCTCACCATCATCCTGCCAGATTACATTATTATAATCAGGAATGTTCCAGGAGTCTTTCTCTTCTAAAACAAGCTGAATTTTCAATAGATCATAAGGATTAACTTCACCTGGTATTTCTATTTTCGTTTCTCCTTCATTAAGATGGATTTCTTCTATGAGCAAAGGTCTTTCTATATTCCAAAAGTTTCCGATAACTACTTTAGTAATAAGCTCAGAAGGAAGTTTCTGATAATTTTTTACTACAAAATAAATTTTCTTCTCCTCATATGTCACATTATGAATAGAAGCTTTCCAGTTAAAAGTAATGTCCATAACTGGAATTTCTATTTTCTTGTTTATTTCTAAAACTATATTAAGTTCTTGGGTAGACATATCTCTAACAGTATCCCCCAGAGGGCTGAGATCAAATAAGAGTCTGCCAAGAGTTTTTTCATGCTGAATATAAGTTTCCGGCAATTCCTGAATTATTTTACTCTTGTTTTTAATAAATAACTTAAAATCTCTTTTATCAATATTTTTATTCCATGTGCGTAATAAAAGACGGGGAGACTTAGAAGCAGTAAAAGAAATTTTAGGAATTGATTCTTTTCTGCCTGACCAGTCAAGAGGTTTAATTTTTTCTTCCAGACCAAGCCAGGCCCATTCCAGAAGTGGTATACAAATATGGAAAGGCATAATATTATCTTTATTATATTCTATATGTCCCTGAACATCTTTAAGATAATCAGGAAATTCCACATTATAATATCTTGTAGAATCTGGTTTCACATATACAGTTTGCTTTACTTGATTATCCTTAAACTTTAGCTGCCAGTTTTTAAGACAGGTAAAAAATATATTAACAGGTGGATAAGTTCCTTCCCTGGGATAAATCCAGTCTTCTTTTTCAATTTTTAATCTTCTCAATCTCCTCAAAGAAAGGCTCTGATCGCCTCCAAGATGAGTCATTAATTTAATCTCATATTCACCATCAGATAAAAAACTGGTTAGTTCTGGCTGTTCAAGCGGTATTAATTGCCAGTATCCACGATTGTCCCTGTAATCTTCTCTATCCAAATCAATTAATGGAAATGTTTTAATTTGTTTTAAAGAAGATTCTATTTTTATAATCTTAATTTTCCAGCGTTCAGTAAACTTTTCAAACGGTATTAATAAGTCAGGAAGGTTATCACCATACAAAGGAATTCCTTGATTTTCTTCAGAATTTATAAGTAAATCCCCGCCTCGAAGTTCTATACCCGGACGACCTTTGTAAGTTACAGAATATATTTTATCATTTATAATGATCTCTTTACTCTCCGTAAGATCATATTTATAAATTACATAGTCATTCCAATCATTATATAATTCATTGCCTTCAGTCCTATTAGCCTGTTCAATTTTCACGTTTTTATGATGTAATATCCAGACATCTGAACAGCTAAAAGTAGAAGGAGGTTTAATAGAAATAAGATTATAACTACCATCATGATAATATGCTTCCTCAAAAAACATACAGAGATTTTCTTTTGAAACCCCTGTTAAAAGCCATTCTTTTATTTTATTCCCTCCTCTATCTTTTATTTGAATATAATATTTTTCCTTTGGAGGGATATATCTCCAGCGATCTTTATCAATTTGAATATTAATTTTAATAGTTTCATCTAAACAGTAATAATAATTACCGGAACATTCCGGCAAGTAAATCATCAGTCCTTTACCTTCATCAGGATTTATATAGAATTTTGGGATCTTAAAATAAGTTAAAGAAGACTCGCAAGAAGAGGATATAATTCCTCCTTCTTTAATCCATTCCTGATACGCTTTAATTATTCTTTCAGAAAGTCCTGTTTCATCTGCTATTATTTCAATATCATCTTTTTTATTAAAAAACTGGGCAGATTCTATAAAACGATTGAGAAAATCCAGTGACACTTTATCTCCATGTAAAATAAAACGATATACTGGTTTATCTATGCCATAAAAGTCTTCTTTACCATAATCACGCCATTCGGTAATTAAATTACTTATTTCGCTATCTCTATCCTTACCTGAACGCCATACCTCTCTGGCAATTTCACGTTCAATATATCTATTAAAAAAAACAAAAAAATCTTTTAAACAGTGATTTGGAATACCTCCATGAGTAAGAATGGCATTTAAATATTTACGTCCACCTATTTCTTGAAAGAAAGGCATATCATGATCTCTTAAAAAAGTTTCAAAAAAGTTGGTAAGATCTTGATAATAACTAGAACTTTCAATGTTTAAAGTTGCTTTAAGATTAGGCCAATATCTTCCTTCATCATAATATTTAATACCCAGATAAACCATAAATACGGCAAGTACATTTGGATAGTTCTTATTTATATAATTTATAGCAGAAGAATAATTATATGAGGAGAAAAAAAGATTAAGACACTCTTTAATTTTTTCCCATGTTTCATCCCGTAAAGAAATTTCACCTATCAATTCAATTTCTTGCATACGGCTTCCAAGTTTTATTTCGCAGTCAGAAAGAAATTCTTTGGCTAAAGCAAGATTATTGTCCATCTTTTTGACCTCCATATTTAATATATAGGAGTGAAAAATTTAATCCTCATATACTTCCCATTTTTTCGCTGTAAGAGCAGGATCATTTGCTTTAATGTAATATTCTCCCATAATAATAGTATGTCTATCTTTCCATTCAATAGAACCGCCTGTTATTATTTTTAGCCCGCGAAAAGTGCTTCCATCCGGAGATTTATAATTTTCGTTCCCACCAAGCACTTTCCCCACATATTGCTTATTTTCACCGGCACCGTAATACAAGTCAACACCGCCCCATATATTAGAAGAAGCCTTAATCCATCCGGTATTTGCGTTACTATGATTTGAATTTGTTGAGTCAGATGAAATAGATGGTGTTTCCTGTGATGTAGTACAACAGCAGCATGATGACATTAAAGAAAGTATTAAAAGAAGAAACATTGTAATTATAACCTGATTGATGTTCATAATATTTAACCTCCATATCATAATAATTTTATACTCTCTTCAAATTATCAGGCAGATTTTATGCCACCGGCAATCAATCATCACTGGAACCGAGACTTTTCATGTGATTTGATAATGTCTGATAATTTTTATACCCAAGTAATTTCGCAGCCTGAGCCTTATTTTTTCCTGTAACTTCAAGTGCTTTCTCAATATATTTTTTCTTTAAATTATCTGTAATCTCTTCCAGATTAACCGGCTCATTTAACTCAATCTCCGTAGAATTCATATAATTACCTTTAGAAAAATTGACAACAGAATCCTTAAAATCCTTTTCGTCAATTACTTCCGAATCACTCCAGATACAGGCTCTTTCTATAGTATGATAGAGCTCTCTGATATTTCCCGGCCAGTAATAATTAACCATAAAATTCTTTGTGCCCATAGAAAATTTTTTATGGTTATAACTGTATATAGCCTGATCCCTGGAAAATTTCTCATTAATTTCAGTCAAAAAATGTTCTGCCAGTAAAATAATATCTTCCTTACGTTTTCTTAGTGGAGGAAGATTTAGTATACCAACATTTATTCTATGAAATAGATCTTCACGAAAAGTTCCTTCGTTTACCATTTTTATTAAATTCTTATTAGTTGCCGCAATCACTCTCACATCAACAGTAGAAACCTTTCCATCGCCTACTCTCTGTATTTCTCCGTACTGTAAAGTTCTTAAAATCCTGGTTTGTGTTTCAATATTTAAATCGCCTATTTCATCAAGGAATAGGGTTCCTCCGTTACATTCCTGAAATAAACCTTTCCCTTCTCCGTAAGAACCTGTCCAGGCACCTTTCGACCAGCCAAACAAAGTGGCATTCGCCGTTGTTTCCTGTATGGCAGAACAGTTTAAAACCATAATTTTCTTATCTTTACGGATTGATGAAGCATGAATGGCTCTTGCAAAGAGTTCTTTACCGGTTCCTGTCTCACCAAGAATTAATACGGGAACATAGTGAGCAGCTATTTTGTAAGCCTTATTCAGAAGATTTTTCATTATTTCACTTTTATGGATAATACAGAGGTATTCAGGGATATTTCCCCAGTTGTTTAGAAGTTCTATATCTGCTTTCTTCTTCAGTTCCGGTATAAATTCCATTTCAATGTTAAAAGGAATATCCAGTATTTTTACATATTGTTTTTTAGTTTCTTTATCATAATAGGACTGATACAGAGTAGCGGGATGTCTTGTTTTACCTAAAAGAAGCCAGATGGAAGACATCTGACTTGTGCCTGGACTTGTATGAAAATGCCAGTTAATCTGGGATTTATATTTTTGTTCGAGGTTTTTCAAGTACTTAATTACAATTTCATATATTTTCTTATAATCTGTAGGATTATCCAGATCACATTTATGAAATAATATACTTTTATTATTTTTATGAGATAAAATATATTTCTCCGTATCTTCTTTACGGTGCTGATCGCAAAATAAATGTACTTCATCAAAAGCAGAAGCATATTTTGACTGAAGCAGAGCATTAACCGGCCCTACTCCGCTATTTTCTATAGATACATAATTTAAATCCTGATCACCAATCCATGATAAACAAATTGATTTCATCTTCATAACATGTAATCTCCCTCACTCCCCCAGATTCCCCTGAATGAACTCTTTCTGTTCCTCCTCCGGCACATAATCCTGAAAATACCTGGCCCCCTTCCCTCCTCTTACCTGCCCACCTGCATATTCCTGTAAGACCTGCAGGAAAACCCATCATCACAGTTCCGGCATACACTGACGGAAAAAGTCTCTTTCGTTCCTTTCACCTTCTCCTTCAGCCTCTCTGCCGGCACAGGCTTAAAACAGCTCTTTTCAATACAATCCACCACTCCGGCAAAATCCTTTACAGTCTTTTTTCCTGTCTGACATATATCTCATTGACCTGAACTGTTACGTAAAAAAATAATTTCTTTAATAAATCTTTAATAAAAATCTAAGTTTATTAAAGATAAAAACACAGATAAAAACCTTATATAATAAGCAATTAAAGATTTATCTTTTCTAAATCTTTTCTAAATCTTTTCTAAGTTAAAACCCACTCCGGTATGGTAATGGTTCCTTTATTCTTAATAGTTTTATCATTTTTAGACATTCCAGAAACTTCAAAATCAATCTTATCATTTACCTGTGTCA
>JBEHWP010000300.1:0-7452 GCA_040217665.1 Vulcanimicrobiota bacterium | reverse complement strand
ACCCCCTGCTATAAAGAAAGGTTCAGACAATGAGAAAAATACTCGTCACAGGGTCTGCAGGATTTATCGGATTTCATATGTCTCTCAGACTTCTAGAGGACGGATATGAAGTAACAGGTATCGACAATATAAATGATTATTATGATGTGAACTTAAAATATGCCAGACTGCAAGAACTTGGTATAAATAAAGAAGAAATAAAGTATAATGAATCGACAGAATGTCATAAATACAAAAATTTCAATTTTTTCAAAATTAATCTGGAAGACAGAGAAGCAATAAATAATTTATTCAAAAGTGAAAATTTTGATTCTGTCATAAACCTTGCAGCACAGGCAGGTGTGAGATATTCACTTATAAACCCCTATGCCTATATCGACAGTAATATAAACGGTTTTTTAAATATCCTGGAAGGTTGCCGTCATTATGGAGTGAAACATCTCATATTTGCTTCATCAAGTTCCGTATATGGCCTGAATGAGTCAAAACCTTTTTCTGTTCATGATAATGTAGATCATCCAATCTCACTTTACGCGGCAACAAAGAAATCAAATGAACTTATGGCCCATAGTTACAGTTATCTTTATAATATTCCTGTTACAGGTTTGAGATTTTTTACCGTATACGGCCCCTGGGGCAGGCCGGACATGGCATATTTTAAATTTACAAAGGCTATTTTTGAGGGAAAAGAAATAGAAATATATAATAACGGACAGATGAAAAGGGATTTTACTTATATAGATGATATAGTGGAAGGTATCAGGAGACTGATAGAGAAAATACCGGAAGGGAATAAGGAGTGGGAAGGACTAAATCCTGATCCAGGCAGTTCTCCTGCAAGGTATAAAATTTACAATATCGGGAATAATAATCCTGTAGATTTAATGTATTTTGTAAGTATTCTGGAGAAAGAAACCGGAATGGAGGCAAAGAAGAAATTTCTTCCCATGCAGGACGGAGATATGGTAGAGACTTTTGCGGATATTGATGAGCTTTTTCATAATGTTAATTTCAGGCCTGAGATAAATATTGAAAAAGGTCTAAAATCATTTGTAGAATGGTATAAATATTATAGAACTTCAAAAAAAGAGGGCTAAAGCTACATAATGTTATGGCGTATATATAAACAATGAAAACGTTAAGGTTTTTCCGGGATATTTTCAAAAGATTTACTTATTTAATTATTGTTAATATAATATTATTAACCGTAGTTGGCATTATAGAAGCCAGTTCAATTTTCACCCTTGTCCCGGTAATTGATCTTTTCCTCAAATCAGATAATCAGAGCAGAAGCTTTGTTACCAGAAAGATAATAGAAATTACTGCATCTACAGGACTTGATATAACGGCATGGAAACTGGGTATTATCTTCATTATTTTTAACTTTACCGGTGTTATTTTTCGAATACTGGCACATTATTTACTGCTCTATTCCAAATACGTTATAATAAAGGATTTCTACTCCAAAACCTTTGAAGAGCTTCTTCATAGCAAATGGTATTTTTTTAGCAGTAATAAACAGGGGGTATTATTAAATACATTTATCCGGGAAATATATACCATAAGCGACGGATTGACGGCAATGTTAACCTTTTTTGCTGAATTCTTACTCTGTATGGTATATTGTACATTATCACTATATATTTCATGGAAGGTTGTCTCTATAAGTATTGCTTCTGCCCTGATACTGGCATGCCCTTTTTTATGGTTATCAAAAATCTGTTATCAGATGGGAAAGAAAGCTATATCATCATCGAACGAACTGAGTTCGAATGTAGATGAAACTTTCAGTCTGGCTAAAGTTATTCTGGGATTTGCCAATCAGGAAAAAGTCATGATAAGACTTAATAAGACTTTTGATGATTATTTTCTGGTAAGTAATAAATTTTACGGCATTAGATTTTCCATACCTCTTATTTATTCATCTCTCGGTATAGCAGTATTTATTATCACTATTTTTACAGGCAGAAAACTTGGAGTACCTCTTGCAGAAATAACAGCACTTATTTACATATTGTATAAAATAGTAGTTTCTATAAGCAGAATGACAACGGGGAAGACACAGCTGGATAATTTCTTTCCCAGTTATGAACAATTAAAAGAACAGGGTCAGATTGCCTGTAAATTAAAACAAAAAACAGGGACAATACCATTTACAGGGATCAGAGAAAAAATACATATTGAAGGTCTATCATATTCCTATCCCGGTAATGAACCAGTCCTGACAGATATTAATATTGAAATCCCAGGAGGTAAAATGATAGCCATAGTAGGTGAATCCGGTTCAGGGAAATCAACTCTTATTGATCTCATCATGGGTTTTGACGAACCGACCGGGGGCCAGATTAAACTGGATGAAGTAAATCTTCAGAATTTCGATATTATTTCATACAGAAAAAAAATCGGATATGTTCCCCAGAACAGTATGCTGTTTAATATGACTATAATGGAAAATTTACTGTGGGCAAAAGAAGATGCCACAGAGGAAGAAATAAAAAAAGCCTGTAAAGAGGCAAATGCGGAAGAATTTATAGATGAACTTCCTGACGGTTATAATACAGTGGTCGGAGACAGAGGAGTCAGGTTATCTGGAGGTCAGGTTCAAAGAATATCCCTTGCAAGGGCTATATTAAAAAAACCTGATATTTTGGTACTTGATGAAGCCACCAGTTCTCTTGACAGTAATTCGGAAAGACTCATACAGGAAGCAATAGAACGTATAGCAAAAGACACCACTGTTGTTATAATAGCCCATCGTCTTTCATCAATTATAAATGCAGATTATATATATGTAATAAAAAAAGGACAGATAATTGAAAAAGGAACTTATGGGGAACTTATTCAAAGTGAAGGCGAATTCAAGCATATGGTACAATTACAGACACTATAAATTGGATTTCACACAAAATCTATGACACTCCCATCTTTCTCCATCATCCTAAACCATTCAATTCTTTCCAATTCTTGATAGGATTGTTACATGGCCATAAAAATCATTTGGTGAATAAATTTCATTAGTTCTTAGCTCTCTATCTATAGCTAATTTACAAAGTTTTTCTCTGGATAATTTCACCTGTCTACATAACCTCTTCCTATTAATACATATTTATTTTCTGGCTCATTAGTTTTGGAAGGTGTAATGGTAAATTTACAATCTTCTAATTTTTCAAGACGTACATTATCAATTCCATAATCATTTATATGATTTTCAATGGAATCTACTAATTCCCAACTTTCACCTTTCTTATCTTTCCATATTGCCTGGTCTCTCATTAAATTAATATAATAAAAAAATTCTTCCTCGTTCATTCCTAACCAATCAAGAAATAATGAAATTTTTTTAAGATCCGGACTTATTGCTTGATAATATTTAACAAGTAAAATACCTTCCTCACGGGTCAACCTTTTTAGTCGAATTTCTCTGGATGCATGATCTATAACTTTTCCATATCCCCATTTTAGAAACTTTATATAGTCATGAAGGTCAGAATAATGAAAACAATCTACATCATTATATGTATCAAAGGTTCTATGCTGCGTAGTTGTTTCATATCCATAAAGTTCAATCATCATTTCATGTTGTTTTTTTGAATCCCAGCGAATATAGTTACTCAGGTAAATACCTCGTACCCCAACTTTTTCTATTTCTTTATCATAAGGATACATATATTGTCGAACATCATTTTCATCTATTCCATCACTTCTATCTATAAGATCCTCTGCTTCATATCCCATAAGATCATGGTCTTTTCTATATTTCCTGGTCATTTCAACTTCATCAAGGTGAGAAAACATTCCCACCTGATCACAGCCCTGATGTACGCCCCATATAATTAATGGAATTTTAAAACGTACTGCAATCTGGACAGGAAAAACTGTTTGGCCGGCTATACAATGCCAGTATATACTTCCCATTTTTTTTATTGTACATCGAGTAATTTTCTTTACAGTTTCCGGCGAAACCGTTAGAGTTAATATATCACAACCTAATAGAGTTCGAAGATAGGCTAAATTGCGAATTCCAATTTTTGTATTATAATGTTTATTGTAAGTAACAAGAAGTGGATGCATTTTATAAACATTTTTCACAGTATGAACTATAAAATAAGAATCCCTTGCTCCGCTTACAGGTATAATACAATCATAGTTTTGTCCAGATGCATTCCTATAGTTATCAAAAATATTCTTTAATAAATTACTTCTATAGTTCCAGTCCAGATAATCTTTTTCTTCATGAACCTGACACCCGCTGCAGACTCCTTCTTTATTGAATGTAATCTTTAAAGGATGATTGGCTGGATAAAGACATCTCTTACAATATATCATAATATCATATAACCTCTTTAGGTAAATATTCAAACCTGAGTTTTTCCAAATATTCTTCGGATCTTTTTTTTATTCTGCCCAGGTCATCGAAATCAATATTCTTATAATCTGCGTATGTGTCAAGCCTTATATCTATACCATTTTTTATTAAATAAGCTTTTACTAATATAGGACTATGTTCAGTGAAATGAAAAAAATTGCCGGCTACTGCTGCAGATATATTTCCCTTTAGAATACCTTTCAGGAAATGTAGTGGCTGCCCGACACCACCACAGCCGATAACAGGGATACTAACACAATCCGTTATTTGTCTAAATAATTCTATATCGTATCCTTTTTTTGAACCATCTCTTTCAATAGAATTTAAAAGTATTTCTCCTGCTCCTGACTCTTCAACTTGCTTTGCCAATTTTACAGGGTTAATACCTGCCGGTATCTGTCCGGAATCTGTAAATACTTCATAATTACCATCTTTATTAAAACCAACATCTATAGATACAACTATACATTGATTTCCAAAAACTTTTGCAGCTTTTTCAATAAATTTCGGTTTTATCAGAGCTTTCTTATTAATAGAAATTCTATCTGCACCACAGTGGATAAGTTTTTTTATATCATCTAACCTGCCTATACCACCTCCGACAGTTAATGGAACAAAAACTTTTTTCGAAACCTTACTCACCAAGTCAAAATCGGGTTTTCTTTTCTGTATCGTTGCATCAATATCAAGGATTACAATTTCATCTATACCCCAGTTATTTAAGAATTCCGCACATACAATAACACTTCCTACAGGTAAATATCTTCTAAAACCTATACTCTGGACAACGATTCCATCTTTGACAACTAATAACCCTACTATACGTTTTTTTAGCATATACGTTACCTCAAATATTATTACAATAATTTAAAAAACCTCTTAAAAGCTTAAGACCATTATTCTGGCTTTTTTCAGGATGAAATTGAATACCAAAGATATTCTCTTTCTGAACAGATGCAACAATATGAGTGCCGTAAAAACATATCGATGTCACATAAGAAGCATCACATATAAAATAATAACTATGATCAAAATAAAAATTAATATTTTCTTCTATTCTTTTAAATAATGGGTCTTTCTTTAAAATCTGAATACTATTCCAACCTACATGAGGAACTCTTAGGTCACCCTTTATTTTAAATTTAACTATATGTCCTTCGATCCATCCTAAACCTTTGTATGATGTATCTTCTTCTGAATCTTCTGCTAAGACCTGCATCCCAAGACAAATACCCAAAAGAGGTTTTTTCTTAACCAGTACTTGTTCCTGCAAAGGTTCAATAATTTTCAATTGATGCAGGTGTCTCATAGCTTCTCCAAAAGCACCTACACCGGGAAGTATATATGCCCTGGCTTCAGCAATTTCTTTTTCTTTATTAGAAACTATAACATCATAACCAAGGAAATTAAGTGCATTTGCAACTGATTGATGATTCCCTACATTATAATCAATAACCAGAATTTTATCAGTCTTCATAAATATAACCCTACAATAATCATTCCAGGGTAACCTTTAATTTCCATTCCCCATTACAATCCTTCTCCCATATATTGCTATTTCGAAATTTTTCGGCTACTTCCCAAAATTCTTCCAGTGTAATTTCAAGATAGTTACAAAATCTTTTAATAAAACGATCAGCACATTTTCCATCATATTTTCTCACAAGTTCTATTGCTTCTTCTCTTGTTATCATTCCAAGACGTATAGCTTCAGATGCCTGATCGGTTACCTTACCAAATCCGAATTTTAAATATTTAAACATTTGATTTTCCACGACAAAATCATCATCCAATGCCTCACACCCGTATACATCACCAATATCTTCAAGTGGATCATCACGAAATTTCAAACCATGTTTAATACCAAACTCTGCATTTTTAAATCTAGTAAAGTCTTTTATATAATATCCCAGATAAATAAGTCTTAAATTAGCCCATTCCATTTCATCATCTGATGGATATCTATAAAAAATAATATCCTTTTCAGTTATTCCATCTATTAATAATGGTGAAGGATCGCCGCCGCCTAATGTATGACAATACTTCATCTTATTAGCATCTCCTCCTGTAGAGCCGACATCCATATCACCCAATGCAATAGCAGGATTTTCTCCTAAGATAATAAGCGGTATATGATAAGCAACAGCCATATGAGGAGCACTGGCATAAAGAGCCATTTCGGTCGATTTACACCAGTTTCCGAATTTCATAAAACCCTGCTTCATGAGTACTTTCCATATTTGAGGATTGGGACTTACACAAATACAATCAAAACCTAAAGAGATTAGATTACTTATATTATGGGCTCCTCTTTCAGTCTGTTGTTCTGGAGGATAAGTACAGGATACAAGTAATGGTTTTAACCCGAGTTCATCTCTAACATACATAGACTGACGGGTGCTGTCTTTGCCACCACTTACACCTACAATACAATCATAGCCCGATACATTCCTGCTTCTGGCCCAATCAGCAATGGCATTTAATTCTTCTCTACGTTTCGCCCAATCTGTTTCATCAGGCACTTCTGTTAATCTACAGGCGGAACAAATATCATTTTCATCAAACTTAACACCAGGTCGTGTATTTGGTTGAACGCATTTTTTACAATATTTAAATTTAGTATTTTCCTCTTTATTTACAGCGTTACTTTTAAGTTTTTGTGTTTGCTTCAGATTTTCTTTATTTTCCTGACTTTGCCTGCTTAATTTCTTTAATTTCTTAGTAAACCCTTCTACTGTAAATTCATTTATATATATTTCTTCATCACATTTTTCGCTGGAATGCACTGTTATCTTCTCTATATCTTTTTCTTTAACAGTAAAAGAAGGAAAAACTATATTTTTTTTATCCTTGCTGATTTTTTTTGAAATCATATCAATACTCTCCATCTGCACTATCCTCCATAGAACTCTGTAACAGATACTGAAATCTTTAATAAATAATTCAGATATATGTCAATAGATTATTTTTTTAAATTTTTTAAAAATGTGCTTCTCAGTAAACCATATTCAATAAGATCAATATATCTTCCATTTTTATATAAAGCTTCATACCTTCTTCCTTCTTCATTCATACCAAAATAACGG
>JBEHWP010000299.1:0-7463 GCA_040217665.1 Vulcanimicrobiota bacterium | reverse complement strand
AGAGCTAGAGCATCACCTCTATGGTGTCTCCATCCGGTATAACTTAGTCACGCGACTTCTGGTCTAGTCAATCTGAGCTTACAGCGAAAGCCTGCAAGCCCCCGCTATACCGCAGGAGCGGTTAGCGGTGGGTGGTTGACTCCCTCCAGAACATCGTCAACAGTTTCTTCTTTCACTGTAAGTTCTTTCATTGAGCCCATTTTTTCACCATATGTCTTTGTTCTTTTTTCATAGCGAAGGGTAGCTATTCCCCGGGAGGCAAGACCAAGGGCAAGATCTTTGAAAGGTTTGTTTGTGCCAACTGTTTCATCACGATCATTTGGACCTGACCCGTGAACCAGTATAACAGCAGGGATATTTCCTGCTACTTTCGGTACAGTGAGTGTTCCCGGAAGTTCCCATTCTCCTGCCCCCACTGTCACTTCTTTCTCTGTAAAACTGTCAGGTTTTACATAGGCAGGTATTTTATATTCGAGGGATGTTCCGGGAGGAAGAAACCAGAGACCGCTTATCTCTTTTTTATTGTTAAAAACGATTTGAATATCCAGAGAAGTTTTTTCAAATTCACATGTTACATATATAATATCATATTCTGATTTTTTGTCTTTTCTGATATTTGCCTCTTTTTTAAAAGGCCCTGTTTCTGCAAGGAGTTCTTTCCAGACTGACTGAAGTTTATCTGCAGGCATTAATCCTTTTACTGTGCTATCAAAACAGGTTTCTGCCTTGGTAAAATCTTCTTTTGCCAGTAAATCAACAAATTCTTTTGCCAGGTCTTCACAGGATTTTTCATTCTGTCCGTAACAGATGCCAATTAAAATGATAAACAATGAAATAAAGAGAAGAAATTTTTTCATAAATTAACTCCTTTCAATCGTGACGGGTGACGCGTAACAGGTGGTTCGTGATGGGTGATGCGTAGTTTCACCGGGTATCGGACGAATATAGATGGGCACTCCTACTCACCACTCGCTTTTCACTTTCACTTTTCACTTATTTCCCGGGAAGGAACCATAAACCGTTTATTTCTTTGTTCTCGTTAAATACTATTTTTACATCTATAGGGCCTTTGTCAAAGGAACAATTTATAAATACAACATCAAGACCTGCTTCTGTGTCTTTTTTCATACCTTTCTGGCCTTTATAAGCTCCTGCCTGTGCCAGAAGAGTTTTCCAGGCTCCTTTGAGCTTAACTTCAGGAAGGGCACTTTTCATATTAACGTCAAAATAGGTTTCAGCAGTTTTAAAATCTTCTTTTAAAAGCAATTTGAAAAAACTCTTTGCCAGATCGGTAATTTCACTTTTTTTTACTTCCCCCGGTTTTACATCTTTTTGCACAGGGATAAACCATATACCGCTTATCTCTTTCGAACCGTTAAAGGCAATTTTTACATCAACAGGAGTCTTTTCGAATTCGCATGTTATATATACAACATCATATTCGCCTTCTTTATCTTTTTTTGTGCTTCTTTCTTTCTTAAAGTTTCCTGCATTGGTTATAAAGCCCTTCCATCCTTCTTTGAGTTTATTTTCAGGAAGAGCAGTTTTCATAGTTGTATCAAAATAGGTTTCACAGGTTTTAAAATCCTCTTTTAAAAGCAAATTGAAAAATTCCTTTGCTATAACTGTAATATCATCTGATTTCGATATTACCGGTTCCTTGCAGGACATGAGATAAAAACCTGATACGACTGTAATAAGTAACAAAAACCATGTAACTTTTTTCATAATATGTTCCTCCTTAAATGTTTATTTAAACCTATAATTGAACCCTATATTAAATAACCATGCTTTATCTATACAGGCCAGGCCTCTCGTAACATTCAGAGTCATTTGTAAATTATCATTTAAATTTACGGTATAACCTGTATTGAGATTTGTAAGTCCTACTCCGCCCGGATCTTTATTCGGGTATTTTACTCCTCCTGAAATAAAAATATAGTGATTCTTATTTATTTTATAACCAAGCTGCATACCTGAAATAATTTGATTATATCTTTTTTTGCTCTTTGTGTCATTATTATTCATAACCAGTACTGTTCCTGAAATATCCCAGCTGTCCTTAAATTGATAATCTATAAGATAGGCAATTCCCGGTTCCGGCGCACCATCTCCAAACCCGCCGCTTCCTGAAGGAAATTCCACCGTTCCAAGTAAAGCCATAGATGGGTTTTCGTCTCTGAAATTCCATTTAAAACCTACGGAAATGTCATTAAACCCCCATGTCGGTGACTGATATTCCAGAAAGCTGCTGAATATTCTCAATTCTGTTTGATTACCTGTATCTATACGAATAAGAATGGGAAAATAGGTTTCAGTCGCAGTATTATCTTTATAGGGGATTGTTACAAAATCCATTTCAAACTGTACATAGCCTTTTTCAATGTCTTCAGGTTTTATAACATTAATATATTCCCCTTCTATAAGTTCAATAGTTTCCTCATCTTTTATTTCTCCATTACCGGTAGTGGTACTGCTGTTTTCTGTGGTTTTACCGGAAGAGGATATAATAAAATCTGGCTTTACAGGCAGAGAAATTTTTTCTATATCTGCCAGAACAGGAATTGTTACAGAGATAATTAAGAATAGTATTAAAAGTATATATTTCATAATTTTATTCCTTATAATATCGTGATGCGTAATGCGTGATGCGTAATGCGTGATGCGTGATGCGATATAATCATGACCCTTACGCGTCACGCGTTACGCGTGGTTCGTAATGTGTATTCACAGATACCTGGCGAACACAGTGATTCGCCCATGCGACTTACAATTCACGACTCATAACTCACTTTTCACTTTCTTAACAGTTCTGATACAATACCGACATAACCTTTAAAGGCTTTTTTCATTTCTCCTACTTCTATATATTCATTTGTCGTATGAGCAAGACATTCCAGAGAAGGGCCGAAACCTATAATCTGGCATTTTTTATCAGGATATAGCTCTCTGTATTTTACTACAGCACTTCCGTCTGTGCAGAAACTGTATGCACCTATTTCAACGGGAATTTCTACTTTCATAAGGCCTTCTTTTGCTTTTATAACTACTTCGTCTCCTTCGTCTGTCTTCCAGGCAGGAGCAAATTTATTCTGTTTAATCTTTACTCCGGTGTAGGTCATACATTCGTCTGTTGCATATTCCACAACAGGTGTTTTCAATGAAGGATATAATCTCTGACCGTGTTCTATTACATTGGCCATATTGTCTTTTACTATTTTAATGATTGATTCTTCCGTATCACCGGGAAGGGTTCTCACGTCATAAGTAAGTTCCACTTCATTCGGAACAGTGGAATTTCCGCCTCTTCCGTCAACACCTCCCCCTCCTCCTAAAGGAATTTTTATATCTGTAGGAACAATGTTTCTTTTACCCAGGAGACCTACAGCTTCAGATCTGTACCATACGTGGAAGGATTCTATTATAAAGGCAACCTGTTCTATAGGGTTAACAGTAGTTCTTCCTACAGAGGCATGTTTACCATATCCAAAGATACTTATCAGGATTTCTCCTCTTCCTCTCTGAGCGATATTCAATCTGCACTCAGATGCTTCACCTATGATTACATAATCAGGCTGTATCTTTTTAATGGCTTCCAGAAAACATACTCCTTCAAAGAGTTCTTCTACTACTGTTCCTACTATGTAGACTTCACCGTCAAATTCGTTTCCGTCAAGTTCTTTTACGAGTTTTAACGCGTGAAACATTGTGGCAAAGGCACCTTTCATATCTGATGCGCCACGGCCGTAAAGTTTTTGATCCTTTATTGCTGCAGAATAAGGTTTTATTTCTTCATCCCATTTTGCCGGATCCGCATTTACAGTATCAAGGTGTCCTGTAAGGACTATTTTTTTCCCTTTACCTGTGCCCAGTTTTATTTTTCCGATAAAATTTCCCATTTTATCGAAATATGCATCATCGAAATTAAGTTTTACCGCTTCTCTGATACATCTTTCTACTACAGTTTTTTCCTGGCCCGAAAGACTTTTAAGTTGTATCAGCTTCTGGGCAAAGTGAAGTACATTTGAAAAATCGTAATTTTTGATTGATTGTAATAATTGCATAATTGTTTAACTCCTTTTTTATAATCGTGACGCGAAAAGAATCGCTTTGAATAAAAGTTTGTAATTTATTTATAATAAAAAAATCCGTTATGAGTAATGTTTTACGCATTACGCATCACGCATCACGCATCACGAACATCATTACAGATATCCATAATTCTGATTATAAGTATTATTCACTTTAAGTCAAGATTTAAATTTTTATTTGCAGGAATGGTTACTGTTATTGTAGAAATTTGACTGCCTGAATTGGTCTATACATTTACGCGTCACGCGTCACGCGTCACGCGTCACGAAGGAGAAATTACATGTTCGAACATTTCATTGCGGCAGCCAGGGGAGAAGAACCTGCAGATCTTCTTCTAAAGAATGCAAAACTCGTAAATGTTTTTTCAGGTGAAATTTATGAAACCCATGTAGCAGTATATAACGGAATAGTTACAGGTTTCGGTGAATATGAAGCAAAAGAAACAGTGGATTTAAAAGGTCAGTATCTATGTCCCGGATTTATTGATGCCCATGTCCATCTTGAAAGTTCTATGGTAACAGTTCCTGAATTTGCCCGTGCTGTAATCCCCCATGGCACTACCTGTGTAATTACGGATCCTCATGAAATTGCAAATGTCCTTGGTATTGAAGGAGTCAGATATATTCGTGATACAAGCAGAGACTTGCCTCTAAGAGTATATATTATGCTTCCTTCCTGTGTTCCCGCCACCCATATGGAAACGTCGGGAGCCAGTCTGACAGCAGAAGATCTTGTAATGATGTTTAATTACCCAAGGGTCATAGGACTTGCGGAAGTGATGAATTATCCCGGTGTTATTTACCGTGTTCCAGAGGTTTTAGAAAAACTTGTAACAGCAGAAGACCGCCCTGTAGACGGTCATGCTCCCGGACTTACCGGTAAAGACCTTTCTGCATATATTGTGGCAGGCATAGGTTCTGACCATGAATGTACAACAGTAGAAGAAGCAGGGGAAAAACTCAGATCAGGGATGCATATTATGATAAGAGATGGCACTACTGCCAGAAATTTAAAACCCCTTTTACCTCTTGTAAATTTATATAATGCTTCCCGATGCAGTTTCTGTACAGATGATCGTCACCCGGAAGATCTTCTGAGTGAAGGACATATCGATTATATTGTAAAAACTGCTATCAGAGAAGGACTTGATCCTGTAATAGCCATTCAGCTTGCTACTATAAATACTGCCCGCTATTTCGGGCTGAAACATTCCGGCGCAATAGCTCCTGGCTATTATGCAGATATGGTTGTTTTTGATAATTTTGAGTCTTTTAATATAAGACAGGTTTATCAGAAAGGCATAAAAGTGGCAGAAGATGGAAAATTCCTGGGGAATAGAAGAGGAGATATTGAAAAAATGCCTCTGAGAAGTACTGTAAATGTAAACTGGAATGACCTGGATTTTTCCGTTCCTCTGCCGTCACATATAAATGGTAATGTGAGAGGCAGAGTAATAGGAATTGTTTCAGAACAGATAATTACCAAAAATCTTGTAGAAGAATTTACTGTATATAACGGAATGGCTGTCGCCGATACGGAGAAGGATTTACTCAAGATTGCCGTAATAGAAAGACATCTTGCTTCAGGTAATGTGGGTATAGGTTTTGTAAAAGGATTTGGCATGAAACATGGTGCCATAGCATCCAGTGTAAATCATGATAGCCATAATATTATTGTAGTGGGAACAAATGATAAAGATATGATTACTGCCGTTATTGAAGTGGTACGTATGAAAGGTGGTCAGTGCGTTGTCAGTAATGACAGGGTTCTTGCATCACTTCCTCTTCCTATTGCAGGTCTCATGTCCGATCTTCCCATTGAAGAAGTAAGAGACAGAATAAAAGATATGACAGATGCTGCTCACAGTCTTGGCTGCGTATTATCTGATCCTGTTATGACTATGTCGTTCCTTGCTTTACCTGTTATACCTGAATTGAAGCTTACAGACAGGGGACTTGTGGATGTGACTAAATTTTCTCTCATACCACTTTTTTGTGACTGATGTAACAGGGAAGAGAACGATTCAGATTAATTAAGAAAATCGTAACGCGTGACACATCACACATTACGATTCATTAAAAAAATAAATATTTCCATATACTTTGAAGGATTTTAAGGAAATAAATAAAATATAAATATACACTATACTTTTGTAGATTTTAAAAACTGTAAAAAAAATGATTTATTCAATTTTTAGGTGTTGGGTGCCGGGTTAGGTAGATTAAAACCCAAAACCTGTAACCCAAAACCTGTTTAACTATAAAGTCAGTAAAAACAAGGAAATTATGGAAACGTGCAAAAGTATAGTATACAGATAAAAAATAATAGTTACAGAACATTCTTCTGTTACGCATCGCGCGTCACGCATCACGAGTAAATTGCTTTCAGGACTTTTGTGAAACCCGCTCCGTATTTTGCCAGATAATGACTTTTACCTTTATTCCGGTCATACTGAGCAGCAGATTGTGAGTGAACATGTTAAGAACTTTTGCTAATAAATTTATAAATTTTATGAGTTTCGACAGGGAAGTCAGGCTTCTTGTAAATGTCCTCAATCGCAAGATTGAACAGCCCATAGAAACTCCTCCTTTAAAGTCCCATCCGAGCGGATTTAAAAAGGAAATCGCCAAAAGACGTATACGTATTGCTATGGCTTATATAAATATTGTTCAGCAGTTAGAATCTGAAAAATATGAAGAAAGGCTTGACGCTCTGGAAAATTTAATACAGGAATCCCTTTATGCACAGAATCTGGCAATGCCTCTCAATACTGCGAGACTTCAGGCAGCTCTTATGAAAGAAGTAGTTAAAAACAAGGGAAATCTGCGAAAACAGATGGAATTTATGACGGACTTTACCAGAGCTTCTCACGGCCATCCTGCTGTAATAAGAGAGTTATTGAAAAAAAATCTGCTCATAGAAGTTCCTGAGAAAGGGAAAAAACTATGTGAAATGGATCTCGGCTGGGATGGCCATGTTCATGATAATCTTTCAGAAGGCAGGAAAACTCCTTCTCAGGTACTGTTAGATGCCTTTATTAAAGGTATTTCGGAAGTTACCCTTGCATACTATAATTTTATTGATACGAGAATAGTCCAGGAAGCTGTCAGGGCAGGAGAGATTCTTGGAATAAGAGTCTGTATGGGTATAGAATTTTCTGTCGGTAAAGCAGGGAACAGAGAACATTTTATGTTTTTACTTCCTTATTTTAAGACTGTAAAAGAATATATTGATTTTCTGACTCTGAATAAAGAAAAACTTCTCTTTTTCAGGGAAGGTTTGAAGGAAAATACATCACACAGGCAGCTTACTATCAGGCGTATGCTGGAGAATTTTAATCAGAACTGTCTTCAGGAATTGAATTTCGGTAC
>JBEHWP010000298.1:0-7472 GCA_040217665.1 Vulcanimicrobiota bacterium | reverse complement strand
TATGATTTTGATGCTTTTCCATAGTATCTATCAGCCATTCAAGTAAAGAAATAGGCCTGAATTTAAGTTTGAGTCCCATATGAAGGGCATGTTCAATTCCGCACATGCTTTCATCATGATAAAAAATTATCTCCCCGGCAGGTAATGCATTCAGATTGGCTATTGATTTTTTTATGAATTGTTCTTCTTTATTTTTCAGATAACCATGTATAAGACCATGACCGAGAGAACAGGAACTGCCTCCGAATATGTTCATACCTCTGAAAAGTCTGCACGAATAAAACATTTCAGGATTGGTGTTTTCCATGATCCCCATAGAAAGCCAGGGAGCATCTTCTGTCGTTTTGCGAATATAATTTCTGGCACCGTTAACAAAGAAATTATTAACAAATATATCCATGTGTTTTTCATAAGATTCATTGTATGACATAATATTTCTCTCCTAAAATAAGTGTTCTTCTTCCATCATTTTGAATACCATCCATGCACCGCCCATGGCAGTAGTACCGCCCATTGATAATGTTACGCCAATAGTTTCAAGTAATTCTTCTTTAGTGGCCCCCAGTTTAATAGCTGCTTTAAGATGACCGAGTGTGCATGGCGGACAATGATCCGTGATGCCAATACACAGAGCCATCAGGTGTTTTTCTTTTGCCCCTATAGCACCTTCTTTAAATGCACTGTTCAAAACCTGAAGGGTATATTTCCATACATCGGTATTTTCTTTATCGTAGTTTTTTCTGCATGCCAGAAAATCTTCCAGCCATTTATTTTGATTTTCCATAATATTTTTTCCTCCCTGCAATAATGAGATCTGATTTGTTCATACCTGTTCTTGCTGTGAGTATGTCACAGAAGCCTGACTCCTCTAAAAGACTTATCAATAATTTTTCCGGTATGAAGTGATTGGCTTTTACAGTCAGTTCTGTCATAAGATTTATTGCATTCATATATAACCTGTCTGTTCCGTAATCGGTCATATTCTGTGTCACAAACCAACCTCCGGGAACTATAGTTGCAGCAATTTTTCTTATAACCTGTTCCAGTTTATCACCGAATATTTGAAGTACATAAGAAGTAAGGACAATATCATATGTTTTTTCCGGTAGATAATCTGTTAACAGGTTACATGGAATGACAGATACCCTGTCTTTATATGCTGATTCTGCATACATATGTTTTATTTCTGCCGCAACGTCAGGTAAATCGGCAATTACTGCATGTAAATGTGAGTTGCAGTCCAGAAGAGCTGTGGCATATTTCCCATGATTGCCTCCTATGTCACAGAACCACTGTGCGTCATTAAATCCGGGAAGCATTTCTATGAATTCCACTGTATCCTGGAGAGAACCCCTCATGGCATGCTCTATAATTCCTTTCATCGCATCAGGTAAAGAAAATTTTTTGCTTATACATCCTGCAGGCATGCCGGGTTTTTTGAGCAGTTCAGACATATTGGATATAATATGTTCGCAGTTTTTTCTCTGCCAGAGCAGAGAATTTCCCTGATAAAAGGGAGATGTTGAAACAAGGAATTCAGCAGAAGCAGGTGTTACCATATACCTGTTATCTATTGCTGTAACCAGTTTACGGCCTTCAAGCACGGCCATCAGCGCTTTTATGGCACCTTCGTCTGTTCCTGTTATCTCTGCTGCTTCAGCAGCTGTTCTGGCGGTTAAAAGATGATCAAAGAGTTTGAGATTGATTGATTCTTTCAGTGCACATGCATCAATAGCTCCGATAAATATAGATTCTATAAAATCGAAATCATTGACAGGTTTTTCCATAGTTGTTTTTGTAAGCATTTATTTGCTCCCTTCTTTTTGGATTATAGTTAAGTAGCTTAACTATTTTTTGAAAAAAAATATTACTTTTCCGGAAACCCGGATATTCTTTCATCTATAATATCATTTATTGTTTCTAACATGACTGATATAGTTGCAATCTGGGATGATGAAAATGAACTCAGACGATTTATCAATTCGTCCATTTCTCTGCCGTGGAATTGTTTGTGGGCGTGGTATGCCTGCCATCCCGTTTCTGTAAGTGAAAGTAAATATTCTTTGTTGCTGTATGGAGCCTGCTGTTTTTTTACATATCCGTTTTTTGACAGCTTTGAAACCATCTGGGAAGTTGCGCTTTTTGTAACTCCGAACAGTTTTGACAGGCTGGTAATATTGATCTCTTCATTCTCGCCTATTGCCTGAATGATATGTGCTTCATTTGTTGTAATTTCCCTGTCTTCATCTATTTTTATGGGCATAGTCTCCATAAAAGTAAATTTCCGTGCAAACCTTAACAGGTGACTTACTGTATTTGTAATGAGTTCTTTTTTTGTATCCATATATACATAATACAGGTGCTTAACTATTTTGTCAATAGTTTTTCATAATTTTTCTGTAAAATGAAATTATCTGGAAAATTTCATATGGACTATCCTGTTATTAAATAGATTTTTTAAAGGAGGAATAAGTGCGATGAAACCCAGTATTTTCCATCTGTTTCTGAAGTAATCCAGATAATTCCATTCTTCTATAAATTCAATTTTTTTATTCCATTTTTCCATAGAACGGCTATCTTTCAGACCCCATTTAAATTCGATATTATTTCCGGTTTTTTGCAGAGTATCATGTACACTGCCTCTATTTACAAGAAAATTGGCAAGCATTTCAAAATAAATTTCTCCTTTGGGAAAACTCCGGGCAAGCATGTCAAAAAGATTTTTAATTTCCTCTTCTGAAAAATACATAAATAATCCTTCTGCAATTATTAATACCGGTTCATCAGTTCTGTCAATATCGTTGACCCAGCTGTAATCAAATACAGATTTCTCAATAAACTGATTCTTCTTACTTTCGGGAAAGAATTTTTCTCTGAACTGTATTGCTTCCGGTACATCCAGGTCATACCAGCATTTGATACGGTTCGGAGATAATCTTTCATATCTTGTATCAAGTCCTGCACCGAGATTAATAATAATTGCATTGTCATTGACACTTAAAAATTTTTCTACAGCCCTGTCAAGTATAAAGGTTCTTATGGCAATACCTGTCTGAGACATCCATGATTTATTGAATTTTGAAAAGTCATAGTCAATAGTTTTTATAATTTTTTCTGCCTTTGTATCTCTGATAATAGGATTAACACGCTGTGTTTCTTCTGCTTTTGCCCACAGAGGAATGAGCATTGTTTCCGGTATCCCTGTGAGATTTTTTTTTGCTATTACTTTACTGTCCATTGTTTATTCTCCTTTTTTTATAAAAATCTGGCGACGTACAAGAGAATTAATATAAGTGTCTTCCTGCAGTATTAATCCATGTTTTTTACATAAATCAGCATAAATATTATTCCAGTTATCTTCATTCATTTTTCCGAAACAGATAAAAGGAAGCCATATAATACCCCATAAACCCGGACGGGGTTTACTCCAGTCAATGAGGATAAATATGCCGTTTTTCTTTAATACTCTTGATGTTTCGGCTATGGCAGAACGACGCACATCAGGCGGTGTTTCATGGATAGCCATAGAAGTCATTACTATATCGAAATATTCTTTGTTAAAAGGTACGTCGTCCATTGAATTATTGCTGAATTTTAGTCTGCATTTGAAGTTTTTTGTAAGATTCCTTGCATAATTTAATTGATCATCAGATATATCAATACCGTAAATTTCTGACCCTGCATGAGATTTTTCTGCCAGAGCAAAACTTAATGATCCGGGACCGCATCCCAGATCAAGAGCTCTCATTCCACGGTCAAGTTTTATATTACCTATACCTTTATTATAAAATTTATCACCCATTCCGATTAATTTAGAAAGACGCCTGTAATTTGCGCCCCCCATCCATCCTTTAAATTCTCTGCCTTTATTGTTCATATATTACACCCTTCTTTTATAAATTTTTAATCTTTTTAACCAATCCAGTATTCTGTTATTCTTTTATTTTCTATTGTCTCTATGGATTTACATGGTTTATCTGATTGTATGTCATATTCCCAGGAACTGCTGTTGGAATTTTCTATGTCAACTGTATACTCTTTATTGACAGATACTGTGTTAATCTTTGTGCATTTTAAGTTTTTTATGTACATTTTATATATTCTCCTTTCCTGCCGGTTATAAGGCCGGATAATGTACTTACCGGGGTTGAGTATAGATAATATTATATAAGCTTTTCGTGACGCGTTCGCGTCACGGGAAGAAAGTTTTTTTTACATGTTTATGGTCAGGTCAGTATTGGAAATTTTTTACAAATATGCCAGCACCTGTTCCCCTGCCGTCTCACTGGACGAGTGTTTTAATATAGTCCCTGCCATGGCAGTACCTGCAAGAAGGATAATATCTCTGTCAGGGTCTGCAATTTTTAATGCATAATCATAGGTTTCAAGAGGCCCTCCCACATATTTACAGAATATATCAGGTCTTATATGTTCACATAGTTCTATCATCCTGAGAGGGTTTGCCTGATCTTTACTGTGTTCTTTTTCATAACATAAAGCAGGGAGAAACATTTTTATGTTATGTAAATTTATAAGAGCTTTCAGTGCATTCAGAGGTTCTTCCACTCTTGTTATAAATGTGGCACAGAGAATGATATTCTCTTTCCCGGAGTTCTTCATTAGTTCCCCTATGGAATGCATAAGACCTCCGAATTTCAGACTGCTTGCACCGGCAGAAATCAATGTTACAGGCCTTTCCCTTATGACTTCCATACGTCCCGGACATGTAGCTTTTTTAAGGCCTTTCTTTATAGCTTCCGTAATCTGTGAAAAAGTACCTTTCAGGATATGTCTTTTCCATAAAAGATAGGCTGTATAAGCAGAGAGAACTGCATTGTCTAAATGAAAGGTTCCAGGCACTGAAAGTTCTATGTCCATACTATGACTGTCCAGGACTATTTCAGCTTTACTTCCCAGTATGGTACATCTGGAATGTTTAACAAAAAAATCTCTGCCATATATACACAGAGGGCTGGCTTTTTTAATTTCTGCCAGGTGTATTATAGCATTCATTATATGATCTTCCTGTTTCCCTATTATGGCAGGTATGTGTTCTTTAAGCCCCCCTGCTTTATGCCATACAGGGCCTGCAACATGTCCCGTATCTTCCAGCCACAGAGGTAAATCGTCAGGAGGTTTTAGCTGTTTGAGGTGGTCACCTCCGACGGTATTTAACATAATTGCGCACGGGGATAGCAGGGAAGACGAAGGATCGTCTTTTAAACCTATATTTGCCTCGAAAATTGCAAAGCCTGTGTCGTGCCGTGTAAAATAATCTGCCAGGACGGCATATCTTACATCATAAGAAGCCATCGTTCCGTAAAGGGACAGACAGTATTCGATAAAAGGTTCCAGTGTTCCAACTGATAAAAGAAAATCTTCTAAAGAGATCCAGTTACTTTTATTTTCTCCTGCCATTAATAATTGATATCTTTCCCTGTTGCCGTTATTATCTTCGAATAAAGGCGGTTTTGTTCCGAGTCCTACAGGTTTGTTTACTCCTGTTAAGGAAAAGAATTCACTTACGATAAATGCAAGAAATCTTGAAGATGATGCTTTACCACAGCTTCCTGCCGTAATGACATAAGGTATAGAGCGGAGTTTTTCCTGTAACCCCGTTTCTTTAAGGATCCATGCAGTTCTCTTGCCATGCCTGTCTTCTTCATGTTCCGGATATCCAAATCCTTCTACATATTCCATAGCGGAATTAAATTCTTCAGTCATAATTTTTTATTCTCCTTTTCTTGTTTTGTTTTTTTATATAGTCTTAAACGGTCAGTTCCTCCCGTAACGCGTCACGCGTTACGCGTCACGATTCTCCCTTTTTCAGGTACAGATTTTTTTACTCTCTGTACTTTAGTAAGATGAATACCTGCCATAACCATAATAATTCCTCCAATCTGTGCCAGTGAGAGATGTTCTTTTAAGATTATGGCAGCAAATATGATAATCAACGGTCTCTGTAACATATTAAATATGGATACCCTTGTAGAACCGAGTATATGAAGGGCATAGAGAAATGCTACATTTGCCATTGCACCTGCAAGACCGATCCATATGCCCGGTTTCCAGGCTTCAGCAGGCATAGGTAATGCTTCAGGCGTAAAAAATAACAGTACCAGAAGGCCGTTAATCCAGAATATATATGTGGAAACCAGGGCAGGCTTGAATTCCGACGTAATGTCTTCCATTCTGGTTCTGTATATTACCGTGCATATCATGGCACAGAATACGAAAAATATGCCGGTTATGTTCCACTGGTTTATACCGCCCGGATCCAGTGTAAGAAGCACTCCGAAGAAACACAGGAGAAAACCTGTCCAGAATTTTATGTCCAGTCTGTCTCTTCCCAGTGCCGAGTTGATTATGGCTATTATGGCCGGATTTGTCGTAACAAATGTTATGTATATTACGGCAGATATATGTTTCAGTGCCATAAGAGAAGAGAGGTTATTCAGCAATAACAGAATACTTACACTTCCTATTTTGAGCATCCCTTTCCATCCAATCCATCTGAAGGTTCTTGTAAGAGGATATATTACCAGCGCAGCCATCAGGGTTTTGATAAACAGCAATTGATAGGGAGTAATGTTACCCTGATAAACAACCTTTACTATTACAGGTTCTATTGATGCTGAAAGAAGAGATAATATTATCCACATGGATGCTACATAATTGAATTTTTTTTCTACATTCATTATTTCCGTTTAACTCCCTGATTAATTTGATTTAATAGTTTCTTTTAACGAATTCCAGTAACACTGATTGCCTGCATAGGATCTTGTCAGTATAATATTTGATATGTGTTCCAGTATATGATCATCAAGAATAAGCGATTTAATTTCTTCCACTTCATCTCTGTCAAAAAGCAGAACTATTTCAGGGAGACCTGTGACAAAAACTATTTTCCCCTTTTCGTTCATATATAATTTTTTATTACTATTGTTTATATCCAGACTTTCCAGATGTTTTCTGAATTCAATAAATTCTTTCTGATCAAATTTCAGGGAAACATTTCCGAATTCCAGATGAATACCGTTGCAAAGGGTGCAGAGAAAGAGTCTTCCTTTCCTGGTTTCATTAATTGTAATAGTAGTCATTGTAAATACCTCCTTGTGGTTGTTTTTTATATTTCGTGACGCGTAACGCGTAAGGCGTGACGCGAAGATTACCTGTGATTTGTTAAAATATTTAAGTGTATATAAATTTAAGTATGTCATCTTTATTTTTTCCTGAAAGTCCGAGTCTCTCCATAGTTCTTCCTTCCTGCAAAAAATTTCTCTTTAAAATTACTGAAAAAATATTTATTACAGAATCTATTAAAGGTGTTTTTATATATGCCGTTCTTGCCAGATACCAGGCAGGAACAAGACTGCAGCATATATCTTCCATTACAAATCTGTGGTTCAATGTATCGGGGGAAATACTTTTACTGTAATTCGGTACATGAACCAGTGTGTCATAAAGATTGT
>JBEHWP010000297.1:0-7477 GCA_040217665.1 Vulcanimicrobiota bacterium | reverse complement strand
AAATTATCAAAAATATTATTTAAAATATATATTTTCTATTTACTAAGTAAAAAATATCGGTATAATATATTAAGATAAATATAAATAAATTTCCACCTGAAGAGGATTTAGCGAGAGAGTTTCCTCACATTATTAAGGAGGTGAAAGTGTGTATTTGCGACACTTTAAAAGATATTCACGGGGCTATTCACTGGCAGAAATTCTTATATCTATAGCTATAGTGGCCATAGGGCTCCTTGCAGTAACAGGCACCATTCCTGTAGGCTATTCCTATCTTCGTGTAATAGGAGAGAGATATTTTGTAGTCCAGCAGGCCCAGGGCCAGATGGAAGCTATAAAGAGTATGAAATATACAAAACTTCTGAAAGATTACGCTTCCCCACCATATAAAAAACTTGAATGCAAACCTTTACATGATATAAAAGACCCTGCAAAAAAATATCCCAAATATCGCTCTATGGCAGATATTACCAGAGATCCCAATGAAGAAGGTGTTCTCCATATAAAAGTCGAAATCTACTGGATTGAAAGTAACAGTTATGGAAAAACAAACGCATCTATAGATAGCAGTTATATACTGGACGGCTATAAAACTAAAGGAATAAAATAAATTTATTATTTTTTGGAGGTGAATAAATTATGTTAAAAAAATTTAAAAAACTTAAAAGAGGCAGTGTTCTTGTAACTGCTCTGATTATGATATCCCTTATGTCCATTATGGGATGGTATTTTATCCGAACTACAATGGTTTTAATGAATCATAATATGAAGATGGGTATGGATAAAAAAGCTTATTATCTGGCCGATGCAGGTATTCAAAAAGCAAGTGAAAAATTATGGAATGTATTTTTTTCTATAGGTATGGTACCCAATAAAATAGAACTCTTTAAAACCTATGTTGATGACAGAGCAGCCGAATATACGTCATCAGGAACGTATTATGAAGAAAATCTCCACCTCGGTGATAACGGAGGTTATAAAAGCACTGTACAGGTGAAAAGCAATGATCCATACAGTGTCGTCGTAACAATTATTTCAACAGGACAGACCCAGGTTGGCAATAAAGGTATATATGTAGAAAAAAAGATTGAAGCAGATTATAAATATTATTTAAGCGGAACTCCCCTTGCAGATTTTTCTTATTTTACAAACAACTATGGTTATATGATGGGAACCACTGCAGGAGGAAATGTGGCAACAAACGGTTTTTTCAGATTTCAAATGAAAGGTTCAAAAAAAGTTACTATTGCAGGAGGAGACAGATATAAGAACTGTAAGAATTTTGAACCGACCAACAAAATTGACGACGGAGGCCTGTTTGCAGTTAAAAAAATAATATCTACAGACGGTTCCAAGATAGAGGGTTTAGGAGATGTAGGCCCCAGCCCTCCCGATCAGAAAGCAAGCAATGAAACGGAAAAATTTGAAAAAATTCCCATGCCAAGTCTGGCTGAAATGAATTTTTATGAAACTTCTGCCGTAGAAGCTGAAAAAACTGCAGCAACAAATCTCAAAAAACATGGCATATATGTATGGGTTCCTTCAGGTACGACCATTCTGGACGCTTCAGACAATCCCGATCCAAAATACGGAGGAGGTGACGGAATACTTGATACGGGAGAATATATCAAAATTTCAGATGCTGTATACGGAGATAACAAGACTACCTATACAGGCGAACCGTCATATTACTGCACCGGTGCAAACACATGGAAACCGGGAGAAAAAGAAAATCTAGTCGTTACAAATACAGATGCTGCCCATCCGATTGAAATATACGGAGTAGTTGCAGTAAAAGGTAATATAGTAATAGATGGCACAATAAAAGGTTGCGGCTCTATTTATGCAGGCAAAAATATATACTCTCCCGATGGTATTTCCTACAGTCGTCCTCCTGATGAATTCAGAGGATTTACTGATGACAGAGACGGTAATAATAAAACGGATACTCCGGCAGAACTCGAAGCTGTAAGGCAAAAGCAAATAACATGGCTTAAAGCCAATCAGCCCGGTGCTGCAGATGATTCTACTAAAAAAGATCTGGTTGGATTGTTTGCAAAAGAAAATATTGTTGTCGGGAATGCAGTATCAGTACCTTATTCTTCAGGAGCAATTGATGGATATACCACGTCAGGAACAATAATTAAAGGTCTTACTCTGCAGACAGGCAGCATAACAGTTGAAGATCCTAATACTCATGCTATATCAACTGAATCTGTAAATTTTAATGAAACAGATGAGAGTAAACTCGGTATGGATAAGGTTCCAAATACGAGAGATACAAAATCAAGTGCAGATGAAGAGTACAGTACAGAAACAAACGGAACATGGGATGTTGAGTTTTATACTGATGCCAATCCTCCACCGGCAGGAGGGAAAAATCCTACTACAGGCAATGAATTTAAAAAGTGGTCAGGAGCCAAACCAACAGGGCTTTATAAAGACTGGGATCAAGCTATAAAGGATGCTGTAATACCGGGAAGCGGCGAAGACCTTGATGGAGACGGAGTATATGATGCTACAATGGATTTATATGATGTAGTCTGTTTTAATAAGACCATTGCAGAGAATCTTCGTTCTAAATACTCAAGCTATAAAAATATAGAAACAAGTCCTTCAGACTGGACAAATGCATTTAACTTTGATAGCACATGGGGAGGAAACTACAATCCTTCCAGCATTACAAACCTGAGTGCTCTTTCAGGCGATTCCTTCAGTAATGGCAACTGGGCAAAGAAATTGGACGGACTTACCTATACAAATCATGTATGGGGAGGGATTGTACTGGGCGATATTAACGGAGGTTTTATAGCAAGAGCCGAATGTATAGCCAGGGGAGGAATTACAAACCATGACGACAGAGTCGTCGGAGGAGGAGAAAGCATAGCAGATGCAGGCTGCCAGGTACCACAGGTTGAACATATGGATATAATCAGGTGGAAAGAATAGTATGATAAAATTTTCATGGTTCCTGTTATTAATCTTTTTCTTATCACATATTACGGCAGTTTTTGCTCAGATGGAGACGGAAACAGCGCCCGTAGTTATAGATCTTACTACAGATAAAATTGAATTGCCGGAGAAATTGAAAGGGTTTACCGTTGTGAATAAAAATGGAGATATGGATGTAACAACCAGAACAGTGATAATAGAAAAAGAAAAGTCCAATAACATGACATATCCTGAGGATATGAAAGATTTATTTTCTACTCCTTCACCTTCTACACCTGTACCAGCCACTACGACGGTGTCCGACAATACAGATAAGATTAACGGGAAACATAATAATAGCGGAGGAGTTATGTTCGTATATTTTTTAGTGGCACTGGTTATATTAACGGCAATTATACTGTATTCGGGGAAAAAATTTATAGTAAGGGGGAATGAATAATATCAAAATAATTTCACTCCATTCAATTCATAGACACTCACGAGAAAGGAGATTAACAATGAGTAAAAAAAGAGCTATGTCACTGGTAGAAATACTTGTTGCCACATTTATTGCAACGATATTATTAACAGTTATAATAACTGTATTCTATTATTCTAATAGAGCTACTGTAACTGCCATGGAGAAAGCTTCGGCAGAACAGAGCTTTAACACCACTATAGATTGCCTTGCAAGGGATTTGCGCTCCACCGGTTCCAATGTTGATCCGAATCTATGTGGACGTCCTAAAGAGCTGTCTGTAGGCAAGATAGGTGACACTTCCCTGACTATCTATGGAGATTTTGACAGTGTATCAAGTACTGTAGAAAGAGTTGATTATTTACTGGTAAATAACAATAGCTGTCTTGTCAGAAGGTTATATATGCAACAGGGAACAGGAACAGGAACTACATGGGTTAATCCGACAGATAAAGTCTTGATAGGAAATCAATCAGGTACAGGCTCAAACATAATGGTGTCAGCTCTCAAATTTACATATTATAATGCAGCGGGAAACCAGCTCAACCCTATAACCTATAATACCGATAAATTCCTTGCTTCCAGTGAAACATATTCCGCATATGAATATCTCATTGCCCCTGCCTGTGCAGATATGGGGTTTGATACACCGACACCGGAACCGACCAAAGCTCCGACTAATACACCGGGGCCATCGCCTACGCCAAAACCGACTAATACACCAAAACCTACAGTAACACCAAAACCGACTAAAACACCGAAACCTACAATTACACCGGGACCATCCCCTACACCAAAACCGACCAATACACCAAAACCGACTAATACACCAAAACCTACATCAACACCGAAACCGACCAATACACCGGGGCCATCTCCTACACCAACACAGACTAAAACACCGAAACCGACTAAAACACCGAAACCTACCAACACACCTACACCTACACCTACAGCAACAAAAATACCCAATCCGGAACCGGATGTCAGAAGTATAAGTGTTTCAATAACCATATCAAATATTAAAGGAACACCTGTAATGTCTCAAAGCAGCAGTACTGTAGCATTAAGAAATTTATATCTTGCAGGAGAAAATTAGAGGATAAAACAGGTCAAAATAAGCCGGAGGAACAGGTTTCCCCGGCTTATTTTATTAAATCTCTTCTACCGATTTATTTTTTATCCATCCGCTGTAACCGTTCGGGAGGGTAATTTTACGCCAGTCCTGGAGACCATCTTTTAAATAGACCCTGCTTCCTTCATGAATGGTAAATACTTCAGTATAATCTTCGCCGGGGCCGCTTCTGGCCTTTTCCTGAGATACCATTATAATACCCTGTTTCATACAGTCCTGTTCATATATCCTGACACATAGAAACAGAGAAAAAACAAGGAATATACTGAAAATTACCATACCTGTTATCTTCAGGGAAAACTTCAGGGAAAGTCTGTCTGAAAAAATATATATAAGACCTCCTAGAAACAAAATAACATATAATATAAAAACTGTTATGGTAAGTTCATTAAGAGATAATATACCCTTCAATCCTGAAAATAATAGAGAAAAAATACCGCTCTTTTCATCTGTCTGTTTATCGACTGTTACAGATCTTATATATCTCAGATTCTGTTTTATATCTTCATCTCTCGGAGCTATGCGAAGAGCTCTTTCATAATATAAAATAGCTTTGCCTGTAGAGCCAGTCTTAAAGGAAGCATTACCTGCATTATAATAAAGCGCAACATTAACAACTCCTGATTTAATAAGATCGTCATAGAGTTTTTCTGCTCCTCTGTAATCACCTTTTTCATACAGGCCGTTTCCTTCTTTAAATTTATTTTCATAATCTTTTTGATTACCGTAACAAACAACGGTAAAAGATAAGACAGCCAGTAAAAGTATGAACAAAATCTTTCTATTCATAGACCACACCTCTGTTTCGTGACGCGTTACGCGTGGTTTCGCCATATTCAATAGTTCATATTATCTTTGCTATATCATTCAAAATTTTCTCAGTACGAGACAGTATTTCTTTTCTGTCCTGTTCCGTAGAAGAACCGGGAGCAAAACGGGCATATTCACATTTTTCATAAAGTTTTTTAAATTCTTCTATTATCTCAGGTTCTATGTTCTTTTCTTTCAGTATTGAACAGATATGATCCAGTGTAAGCCCTGCAGACGGAAGATTGAGTTTATCTGCAATATAATCTGTAATTACTCTGGAAATAAGAGAATAAAAACCTGTATCATCTATTTCACCATGTCCGGCTTTTGAAAGGGTTAATCGAGCCTTTTTATAGGCCCCTGTAAAGCGTGCAAAGCCATGATCATTATTAAGCCTGTTCAAATGTTTTTTATGGAAAAATGATATAAGTAGACCAATAGGAGGAATAAATATAAAAATCCTTAAAGCAAGATTTTTATAAAGGAAAGGATTTTCATCAGTCAGAGAAACATCTGTTTTTATATGGCTTATATCCTGTCCTGTTATTTTTATTTCCTGCTGAACGTCTGACCTGTCAGAAGAAGAATTTCCTTTTCCTTCCAGGACAGTAACCTTAAAAGACTTTGTTTTTATATTTTCATATGTTCCCTCTTTAGTATTAAAATATGTATACTTAATCTCAGGTATGGCAAGTATGCCCGTTTTTGAAGGCATAAGGACATATTTAAATGTTTTCTGGCCGTAAACAAGATTATCTTTCACAGTAGAATTGCCGCTGCTGCCAGAAGGATAAACCTTGAAACCATCAATACCGTTAAGAACAGGCTGACCTATAGAATCTACATTTCCAAAACCTTCAACTGTAAGCTCCAGAGAAACAGGTTGATTTATTTCAACTTCCTCTTTATCCACTTTACCATAAATAATAAATTCCCCTACTGCTCCCGAAAAAGAAGAAGGTCTTCCCTCTGCAGGAAGTGCTCTTACATGGACATTAGTTTTATTGCTTTTTAACGTTTTGTAATCAAAAAAATCGACAGGAACATTGAGCAGAGTCTGTCCTATAGTTTTATCTCCCGCAGATACAGGGAAAAGAGCAATTTTCACACAATCTACATTGAATTCAATACCATTTATTGTTTCAGTGGAAGAAATACTGGATTTATGGAGTTCTACCACCTTGAATCCTGTTGTGTCAGGAGGTTGATACTGTGCTTCTCCTGAAATACTGGTTCTATAATAAAATTTAAAGGTAAGTGTTATCTGTTGATTGACATAGGGATTTTCTACATCAATTACCTGTTCTGTCCACATATCTTTATCATCGTAATAAGAATATTTATCAGGTAACTGATAGGATCTGGGAGGAACATAGGTAGGGACAGAAACGGTAGGGCTTACAGTATGTTCAACAGTAATCTCTATGGGGTTACTTTTAACAGTTTTTCCGGCAGAATGAAATTCTATGGAATCTATTACAAATTTTCCGCTTCTAAAAGGCTGAAGCACATACTGAATCGTCTGGGTACTTTCTGCCTGACCGGGAATTATAGAAAAAACAGTATTTTTACTCTGATTTATTACCTGAAAATCATCAAGTTGCGGCATATCTATATTGGTAGCCATACCCAGTTCTGCACCGCCTCTTAAAACTACAGTGAGAGTAAATGTCTCATCCAGATGCACCGTATCTTTATCAACAGATGCTTCAATGGAAACATCTCCGGCAAATAGAGGGACGACAGATATGAGTAAGATTACTGTTATTAATAAAATATGCTTTATCATAAATACACTTCCTTTTAGTCGTGACGCGTAACAGGTTACTTCCCTACCAGTCTTTTTCTATATCGCCGAAGAAAAGCCCTTCTTTATTATTTTTATCTTTCTGTTTCTGTTTTTCCTCTTCTTCCAGAGCATTTAATAACATTCGGGCATCCTGTTCGGACATTTTTTCATCGTCCCGGTTCTGTTTATCCTGGTTCTGTTTATCCTGGTTCTGTTTATCCTGGTTCTGTTTATCCTGGTTCTGTTTATCCTGGTTCTGTTTATCCCGGTTCTGTTTATCCTGGTTCTGTTTATCCTGGTTCTGTTTATCCTGGTTCTGTTTATCCTGGTTCTG